>CAZUJQ010000067.1:0-12661 GCA_964620805.1 uncultured Planctomycetales bacterium
TTATACTATTGCTCCCGACGATAAATAGGCAAGTAATTTCATTACAGTCCCTTATGCTGGCGGTTTTCAATTTAATGCCGATTCCGCCCTTAGACGGTTCGCGCGTTGTCATGGGATTGCTGCCCTCAAGATGGGTCTATGCGTATAGCCAACTTGAGAGTTATGGGATGCTCATTGTGATTCTTTTGTTGTCGTTGGGAATTTTTCAAAATATCCTTATCCCTTTGGTTCTCTTCCTGGCTTATTCTTTAGGAGTTCAATAACCATGCCATCGTTTCGAGTGAATTTAAAAGAGAATAGTTATGACATTGTTGTCGGTTATCGTATTTTGCCCAGGCTGGGGAAGGCCTTGCTCCCTTTAAAGATGGGCCGGAATGCTGTGGTGATTACGCATCCTAACATCAATCGGCTTCACGGGCGGACGATCGTATCGTCATTAGAGAAAGAAGGATTTACCGTTAAAATTTTTGAGGTTCCCGAGGGGGAAAGGAGTAAATCCGCGGCCTCTGCTTTAAGCCTTTTTGAAAAGATTGCCGCCTACGATGTCAACAAGAGGCTCTTTGTTGCGGCGTTCGGCGGAGGTGTCGTGGGAGATTTGAGCGGATTTGTGGCCAGCTGTTATAAACGCGGCATCCCGTATATCCAGATTCCGACAACCCTTTTAGCACAGATTGATTCCGCGATTGGAGGGAAAGTGGCCATTAATCTTCCTTCGGGAAAGAATCTAGTGGGTGCCTTTTATCAGCCTCGTCTGGTCTTTAGCGATGTGGCGGTTTTATCCACTCTTAGTCAGCGGCAGATCAGAAATGGCCTGGCTGAGGCGGTCAAATATGGCATGATTCAAAATCAAGGGCTTTTTGAATATCTTGAAAGAAATCAGCAAATACTTTTAAATGGCTCGCCGCAGGCTTTGATGGATTTGGTGATGATTTGCAGCCGAATCAAGGCGCGGATCATCATGCAGGATGAAAAGGAAAAAAAAGGCTTGCGGACGATTCTTAATTTCGGCCATACCGCGGCCCATGCCATTGAGACCGCCGCGGGATATAACCCGTATCAGCATGGGGAGGCCGTGGCGTTAGGGATGATCATTGCCTCTGATATTTCGAGGCGAATGAAACTTTTGAATGAAAAGAGCCTTTTTCGATTAATAAACTTAATCAAGGCCTTAGGCTTGCCGACTCGGCTTGTGGGAGTGAGCCTTCCGAAGATCCTCAAAGCCATGGAGCATGACAAGAAATTCCGCGGTTCGAACAACCGTTTTGTTTTGGCCCAGAAGATTGGGTCGGTTAAGATTGTGGAAGATGTTTCCTGGATCCTGATCAAACACTCTGTTGGGGATTGCATGAAGAAAGCCCAGGACTAAAGTGTTAAGGATTTTCCTGTGGGGCTGCGTGTTCGGCTTGAATAGTCAGTGTTAAAATCCCGCCTTTGGTATCATCTTTTAGTTCTACTTGGTCTAAAGCAATTTTGACAACTCTCTTTCCTTGGACGATGGATCCTTCCTCATAAATCCCATCATTGATGAGAGCAAACTGTTTGTTATTCATCGTGACAATGCCTTTGAGATTGAGGCTGGTTGTGGGAGCCATCTTTTGCTTGGCCGGGGGAGGCAAGGAGTCGGAAGTGGCCACAACAGGTGTCAGCACAGAGTTTGGTGATGACCCCGAAGAATCCACCGTAGGATTAGACGGAGAAAAAACGGTTATGGTCTCATGCGGGATGGATTGGCGATGAGCTTGAGTATGGAAAGTCTTATTTAAAAACGAACGAAACGAATCCTGGGATAGGACAACATAAAGACCCCCTAAGCTCAAGGAACAGATAAAGAGAAAAAGGAAAATCACTTTCAGAAAATGGGGGTTTGCATAAAGAGCTCGGCTGGTTTCTGGAGTTTTGGATCTTTGCAGAGACTCCAGCGTCTCTTGTTTTTTTAGTTCTTCTTTTTCAATGGTCGCTAGTGTTTTTCTCGCCGGTTGTTGAGAAGATGGGGGGCTGGGAGGGGATTTAAGATCCTGATCCGAGCGAATGGTACCATTGGCACCGCGCAGATCCTTTTGTTGAGGCCCTGGTGTTGAAGGAGAAGATTGGGGGTCCTTAAGGGTGGGTAAATCAGAGCTGGGCGATTCTCGGGATTTTTTCTCTTCGAGCTCGGTCTGGGCTTTTTTGAGGGCCTCGTTGATAATGCTCATGTTTTATCTCACCTCCGTTGCGCATTTGTTAATTATTTTTTCATCAATGACATAGGTCTCAGCCACAAATCCAGCCAGAAGGGCGCGGTCACACAGAATATTGATGAGCCGGGGTGTTCCTTGGGAATGGAAATAGATCGCGTCAATCGCCTCTTGGGTAAAATTTAATCTCAATGTGGCATCGGCCACTTTGAGCCGATGATAAATGTAATCCCGGACCTCAAATTTTTCTAAGGGTAAGATGTGGTAACGGACAGCGATCCTCTGGTTGAGTTGTCTTAACGCGGGTAATTGTAAGTTATTAAAGAGCTCCGGTTGGCCAACGAGGATAATCTGAAGGAGTTTGGCTTTCTCGGTTTCGAGATTCGAAAGGAGGCGAATGTATTCGAGCTGAGGGGCTCTCAAATTTTGAGCCTCGTCGATGATTAAGACCACATTATGGCCATGACTGGTTTCCTCCAGCAGAAATTCATTGAGGACGTTGATCCAGGCGAAACGGCTATGGTTTTGGGAGCTCAGTCCAAAATCTTTAAGGATCATCTGGAGCAGCTGGGTTTCTGAGAAATTAGGATTCAGGATAAGGGCGGTTTTGGTCGTGTGATCAAGACGGTTAAGAAGAGTGCGACAGAGGGTTGTTTTGCCGGTGCCGATTTCACCGGTCATGACGATGATGCCTTTTCTTTGTTCCACCCCATAGAGTAGATGATTAAAGGCCTCGGCATGGCGTACGCTGCCAAAAAAGAAGTCGGGATCAGCCGTAATGTTGAAAGGTTCTTCTCTTAAGCGATAAAATTCTTTATACATTTTATTTTGGCCCAATTATATCATTTTGTAAAAGAATGGTAAAGGGCCCCCTTTCCTTTGAAGAAATATCTTTTCCTTAAAGGAGAATATGTTATAATCTCCCCGTAAGCAAATTATTCTCCTACGCCTTAGTCATAGAAAACGCTGGTATAGGCTTCGGAGAATTATTCTAACGAGAATATTCTACGAAGCATATACTATCGTTTCTATTGCTTATGCGAAGTAGAATAAAGAAGAAAATAGAAATCCCCCTTTGATCATGGAGAAAAGAAGGAATTTTTAAATGTCCATGAGCCTTCCCCAGAGGGAAGAGAAAAGAAAATCTCCCCGCTTTTCCTTTCGAGAAGCTGTTTCTTATCAGCTCTACCAGACCCCACAAAAGTTTGGCGGTTGCCTGGCCTACGATATTGGGGAGGGGGGAGCCAAAATCAACTTTCAGGATTTTATCCCCTTGGGAACCGAGGTCACCCTTCAGGTGCGTTTGGGGCAAAAATCCACCTCCCGCATGATCGATATCGTTGGCCGCGTCGTCTGGGTCATCAGGATCCCTTTTTCTGATTACTATCAAGTGGGCGTCAAATTCATTGATTCCATTCCCAATCTCAAGCCTAAAGAAGGAATCGGACAATATCTCAAAGCTTATGGGGCCCTTGAAAATGTATCGTTGGATTAGCTTTTCGTTGAGTGCTTTGTTTTTGGGGGCAGCGGTTTTGGGGTGTTCTCATGTGGTGGAGTCTTCTAAAACGCTTTGGGGTTCTTCCACCCGTGCCCTCGAAGAAGCGAGAACCAAGGCTTTAACGAAGAGTTATCCAGTTGATTTTGGCGAATGCTTTGATAGTGTCCTAGCCATTGTTCAGGAATCAGGTTATACCATCTTCCTTAAGGACAGAGTCGAACGGCACATCGTCGTTATAGGGATCCCCGGAAATGTGGATACAACCGAGGTGGGCATTTTTTTTGATCCCCCGGAAAATGGAAAAATCAAAATAGATGTAAGCTCCCTTAGTTCAACCGCGAAAGCCAAGGTTGCTGAAACTATCTTTTCCGAATTGGATAAAAAATTTAAATGAATTTTTTATAAGAAAGGGGATATCATCCATGCCAGTCTTGTTGACTTGCCGTTGCGGGAATTCTTATCATTTGAGAGATGAGTTTGCCGGTCAATTGGTCAAATGCCCTCAATGCGGGGTTGAGAGCCGGGCCGCAATTCAGGAACCGGGCCCTTCTCAAGGTAATCCGACTTCGGCTGGGCCTGATTCAGTTTTTAATCGAGATAAATTCTTGATCCACCAAAAACATTTTGCCATTTCGGAAAAATATTATGTCTGGGATGACCGGGGACAAGTGCTTTTGTATGTTGAGCGTCCTGCACATGGTTTCCGCAATTTCTTGGCGATCTTTGGCGGAATCATCGTTGGTGTTATCTTTGGCGTTTTTTTAGGGGGATTCGCCTTGAGCACAACTTCTGAGGTGCTGGGAATGATCTTGGGTTTCACAGCTTTTATCGGCGGCTTTATCAGTGTCTTTGTTGTGGCCATTCTACTTTACAAGAAACGGCACATTACTTTTTATCGTGATGATAGGAAAGGGGAATCTCTTTTGACCGTTCTTCAGGATAAGAAAGTGGAAATATTCTCTTCGACGTTCCGGGTCGTTGATTCTCAGGGGCAGTTAGTGGCGAGACTTAAAAAGCATTATCTATGGGACATTTTACGTAAACGCTGGTATTGTTACCATCCGGATGGAACCTTGCTTTGCATGGCGAATGAAGATTCCATCATCTTATCTCTATTAAGGAGGGTGCTGGGAGATCTTTTCGGTATCCTCAGAACAAATTTTATCATCACTCAAGGGAAAAGCGACAGAATCTTGGGGGAGTTTAACCGGAAATTTACCATTTTAGACCGCTATGTTCTTGATCTCTCTTCGGATCCCCAGAAATCGCTTGATCGACGCATTGCCCTGGCCTTGGGGGTCATTCTGGATACGGGAGAGAAGCGCTAAATCTTAAAAAGAGTTTTGCGGATCAAACAAGGAAAATTCGAACTAAAGCAATGGATCAATCCTTTAGAAATGTTGTAGATGTCAAAAAAGAAGAGCCGATATTAATCACAGAATCCATGTTGGTTAAAGAACCCGCCAACGCCCTGATCGATTTTGAGAAGGGTTTATCTTACTTTCCCCGTTTAACTCTTTGTCTGATTTTGGTGAATGTAGTAGTTTTTTTCTGGGAAGTTTTTGGCGGTGCTCTAGAAACTCCAGAGAGCCTGATTAAGGCGGGGGCCTTGTATCGGGAGTTTATTTTTCAAGGCGAGGTTTGGAGGCTTTTGACGGCCATTTTTCTTCATGCCGATGGGGGTCATTTGATTGGCAATGGGGTTGCTCTTTATATTTTAGGAATGACATGTGAACATGCGTTGGGTTTCAGGCAAAGTTTTCGTATTTATTTTCTGAGCGGGTTGGCAGGATCAGCTTTGAGTATCTGTATGAATCCAGGTCCCGGAGTCGGTGCTTCTGGCGCTATTTTTGGGTTGATGGCTTCCGTCATTGTTTTCTTCTTTCTTTATGGCGATAAGTTTTTGTTAAGAGATAAAAGGATTGGTTTGGTATTGGGGGTCTGGGCTATTTATTCGATCGCTTCAGGGTTCTTGACTCCCTATATCGATAATTTTGCGCATATTGGTGGATTTATCGGTGGGTCTATCGTGGCATTCTTTTCTACCCCTAAGCGGATAACCGCATCCGCCATCTCTTCGAAATCTTAAAGATATTCCCCGCTGCAGGATTTCAACAATAAATCCTATGATTGAACATGAATTGCTTTTTTTGGGGCTGCTGAAGGAAGGTCCTAAGCACGGGTATGAGATCAAGCGAAAAATAGAAGAAGAGCTGTTTCCTTTTGTTGGCTTGAACATTAAATCCATTTATTATCCGTTAAAAAAGATGGAGAAGCTTGGCCTTGTCCACAAAGATGTGGGACGAGAGGGAAGATGGCCAGAGAAATTCACTTATAGCATCACTCCCAAGGGAGAGAAGATCTTCGAGCACCTCATTACCGAAAGCTTTTTGACCATCGAACGGCCTTATTTTAATATCGATCTCGCCTTATATTTCCTTCCCTACGCTGATAAAAACATCGCTAAACGGAAACTCCGAGCCCGTGTGATATTTCTTAACCGGATTAAACGGGATTTAGAGGCCTTAAAACAAAATAAGAAGCACCCCTCCCAGCATCTTCAGATTATCCTCGATCACGATATTGACCTTGTGGGCGCGGAAGTAAAATCCATCATGAGTCTTATCGAAACCTTAGGATAATTATTCAACTTGAGTTTGGCAAATTTTCGAATTTGTCGTCGGAAAAGTCTCTCGGATCGCAAAAACAGGTTTTCGATACCACAAAATTGCTTTCTCGACGAGAACTACCTGAAAATACGGCCCAAAAGCCCGAAAAAGTGCCAAACTCAAGTATTCAAAAAGAAAATATATGACTTGACAATACTCCCTCTTGTATTAAAATTTTTCTAGTTAAATTTTACTATATTCCCTCTAAAAGACTGAAACACACAGAAGCCATTGAAGTTACAAGAACTGCGGTGTGGTCAATCCATGGATATTCGTACCATTCTTCAAGAGTCTTCTCGCAAATATGGCACTAAGACAGCCATATTTTTCAGAGAACAAACCATATCCTTTAATGCGTTGGAGAGGAATGTCTTAAGGCTAGCCAAGGCCCTCGATTCCCGAGGGATTCACAAGTCCGATACGGTGGCCATTTATCTTCCGAATTGTTCAGAGTATGTCTATAGCTATCTGGCCTGCTTTTGTTTGGGTTGTGTCTGTGTCCCGTTAGATTACATGCTGAAAACGGATGAATTGATTTCTTGTTTGAGTCATTCGCAAGCTAAGGTATTGATCGCGCAAGGGCATCCCGATGTGTCTCTTTCAGAGTTGAAGGAAGCTGCCTCTTCCCTTAAGACCGTGATCGTTGGTGGAAGCCAAAACGAGCAAGGCCTTTTTGGGGATGAAATCATAGCCAGCTCCTCAAGTGATCTGCCTGTCGTGCCCATTGATGACCGTGATCCTGCCCTTATTATGTATACCTCCGGCACCAGCGGTCAGCCCAAAGGAGTTTTATTGAATTATAAACACCTGGAAGGATCCCCCAAGGCGATGGAATATTTTGTGGACTTATCCGACCGGGATATTAAACTCTGTGCCCTTCCTTTAAGCCATATTGCCGGTTTGATCTATATTCAGAATTGTATCTTTTTTGGGATCCCTCTTGTTTTGATGGAAAGATTCCATCCTTTGGATTTTTTGCGGAATATCGAGCAGCACAAGGTGACATGCTTTCATATCGTTCCCGCCATGTACACGGCCATTCTTTCCCTCAAGCAGATTGAAAAGTTTGATTTGTCTTCTCTGCGGTGGGTCGTGGTTTTTGGCGCGCCCAGCTCACCCGAGATTTTGAGCAGGTTCCAGCAGTATTGTCCAGGCACCCAATTATTAAATGGCTGGGGCATGACCGAGACCTGCCCTCCCAATACAGTCACGCCTTTGGGTACAAACCGCATTGAGAGTGTGGGTAAGGCTTCGCCGTTTTGCGAGATCAAAATTTTTGACGAGGATGATCAGGAACGGCCCATCGGCCAGGTGGGAGAGATCGTCATCCGTGGTTGGGTAGTCATGGAAGGCTATTATAAAGATCCAGAGACCACCTCTCAGCTTAAGAGAAACGGCTGGTTTCATACCGGAGACCTAGGCCGTTTTGATGAAGACGGCTTCCTTTATATTGTGGGCCGGGAAAAGGAGATGATTAAAGTGGCCGGGCAGATCGTCTGCGCCCCCGAGGTGGAAGCGGCCTTTTATAAACATGAAGCCGTATCTGAGGTCGCGGTGGTAGGGGTCCCCGATCCCTTAAGAGGAGAGGCCGTGAAGGCCTTTGTGGTCTTAAAAGAGGGGATCAATTTAAAGCCGGAGGATTTAAGGTATTTTGCCCGCGAACATCTGGCCCATTTTAAGGTCCCGCACTCAATCGAGCTGCGGGAATCCCTGCCTAAAAACCGGACAGGGAAGGTGGATAAGGAGTTGCTGAAAAAAGAGGTGACTGTTTAAATCGCAATTAAAGAAAGGAATTCCATCATGCCAACAACCCAAACCATGACACGAGAAGTCCATTTAACCGGCCGGGATTTGATGGGGATGGTGCAGCTTAGGCCCGAAGATATCGGAAAATATTCAATCGTTCCCGGCCCAAAGGAAAGACTGGATAGCCTGGTCAAAAAGCTGGAGAACCCGCTCAAAAATTTCACCTTCATGGAATATTCCATGTTTACCGGCGGGTACGCGGGTACGCGGGTGACCGCCATCAACGGCGGCCGTTTTTCCGCGGATACGGCGATCACGACCGAGCTTCTGTGCAACGCGAAGGCTCAGCACATGATCCGCATTGGAAGCTGCGGGGCCTTGAGTGATGAGGTCAAGATCGGCGATCTCATAGTCGTTGATAACGCGTTAAGAGGAGAAGGGGTCACACCGTATTATGTGGATCAAGGTTTTCAGCCGACAACCGATCCTCGCTTGACCCAGACGGTCTTGGAGATAAGCCAGGCTTCGGGATGTGCGGTTCATAAAGGAAGGGTGTGGTCGACTGATGCCATCTTGCGGGAAACCCGGGAGCATGTCAACAATGCCATTGATCAGGGATGTATTGCCGTAGACATGGTGAGCTCTGTTTTCTTGACGATCGCCCAGCTTTACAAAATTCCTTCCGCCGTTATTCTGGCGGTCAGCGACAACATCATCACCGGAGAGATGGGCTTTCTGGATCCTAATTATTACATGGCGGAGAGTGCCTTGATTGCGGTGGCGTTGAATACGGTGAAGAAATTGGAAGGAAAGAAATGAAGATAAGACCAAAGACCAAAGACCGAAGACTAAAGACCGTTAGGGGAAGTAAAAAGTCTACGGTCTCTGGTCTAAGGTCTATGGTCTTAAAGAATGGAATCAACGAATCCCCCCTCTTCTGGCCGGCGAAGTTAAAAGGCGACACGTTGTGGGTCCTGGATGAGACTCAATTGCCTTTCCGGCTTCATTACATTCCTGTGAAAAACACCCCGCAGGCGGTCAACGTGATCCGCCGGATGAAGACCCGGGCCTTCGGGCAGTTTTTGGTGGTTCTCAATACTTTTCTCCTTGTCCTTCGCGGATTCCATGAGAAGACCACAGGCTTCAAGAGCCGATTTAAAAAAAAACTATTTCATCAATTACAAAAGACCGCCCAGGCCTTAAATGCCAGCCGTCCGACATTTCCCTTCTCAGAGGTCACGGACATCGTCATTCACTGGGCCCGAAAGGCTATCGAGCAAGATTTTCCAATGAGCAGTTTCTTGGAGAAAAACATCCAAGGGTTTTTGGAGAACATCAGACAACAAAGATTAAAGCGTGTGGAAAGAATCGCTCAGATCATCCAGGATGGGGACCGGATCCTAACGCACTGCAACGTCAGTGGCGAACTGGCCATGGCGACCCGGCTTTGCCAAAAGGAGAAGAAGCGTGTCGTGTTTTTCGCTACCGAAACCCGGCCGTATTTTCAAGGTTCGAAGCTGACTTGCTGGGAATTAAAAAATGCTGGGGCGCATGTCACCCTTGTGGCCGATAACGCGGTGGGTTCCCTGATGATGGACGGATTGATTGACCGGGTGATCGTCGGGTCGGACCGTTCCTGCGCCAACGGCGATATCGCCAACAAGATCGGCACCTATCAGATTGCGGTTTTGGCCGAGGAATTTGGGGTTCCTCTCTATGCGCTGACCCAGCCGTCCAAAAGAATCGCGAAAGGCGAGGACATCCCCTTAGAGCTGCGAGACCCGCGGGAATTGCTCTGGTACGGCCGTCAAAAGATCGTCCCGGGAAATTCAAAGGGTTTTTATCCGGGATTTGATGTGGTCCCGCATGAGCTCATTGAAAAAGAAATTGCTTTGGAATAGGCCGGACCATGAAAAAGAAATCGATTGTCCTTTTGCACGGCGTCTTTGAGTCGCAGGTTTTCGACCATATCAAAAAAAGGAAATTTAAAGAGGTTTTCATCCTGGAGGGGAGACCTCAATTGGAAGCCGGCCGCATCTCTTGCGGGGAGCTCCTCCATAGGAAAATTGTTCCCACTCTTATATCGGACAACATGGCAGGTTTTCTTTTTTTTAGAAAGTTGGTCAAAGAAATTTGTATTTCTTATCAGACGGCTGATGAGAAAGGCGCATTGTGTCATATCGGTGCCTTGATCTTGGGAGTGTTGGGTAAAAAACATGGGATTCCCGTTTATCTTTTCCCAGGCAAGCCCCAGAATCGATTTATGGGAGATCCCAAAGACATCCTGTCGTTTCAAAAAAAGAGGATCGCACCGGTCGGGATCAAAGGATATGTCCCTCTGGTTGAATGGCTGCCTAGAAAATATATCACGAAAATTATGGAATAATGCCTATGAACGATACCGCCATCAAACAATTGAAGATCGACATGATTGCGATCGGCCGGCTTTTATGGGAAAAGGATCTGGCCAGCGGCCTCAACGGCAATATCAGCGCTGGGGTGGATGCCGATACCATTTTATTGACTGCGCATAATACCTGCCTGGGTCTTCTTCAGGAAAAAGACATTTTGCTGATGAAAATCGATGGCACGTTATTAGAAGAGGGGTCGGTCTCTAGCGAAAAACTGCTCCATACCGAAATCTACCGAGAATTCCCAGCGATTCTGGCCGTGATCCATACCCATACCACGTTCACCAATGCCTATTATCTAAAAAACCAGACCTTTACTCCATCGACGTTTGAAGCAAGGTTTTATCTGGGTGAGGTTAAATCGGTCGAGCAGAAAACGCCCTCGGTGACTGAGGTAGAACCGGTTATCAATGCCTTGAAGCAGAATAATATTACGGTCTTAAGAAACCACGGTGTGGTGGCGATGGGCAAAAACCTTTTTGACTGTTTTCTTTTGATTCAGGGCTTGGAAGATGGCGTCAAGGTGGATGCCTTGAGTCGTCTCTATCAAGCAGACGGTTTGCTTAAGCGGACAAAAGCCCGCACGCCAAAATCCTCCACCCGATCGATGCACGGGGGCGCAAAATATAAGCTGTTTTCTCAAGAGCAGATGAAGGAAATCGTCCGGTTGGTCAACGAAGATTCTCAGCTTAAAGAGCTGGGCCGGAAGACGCAGATGACCATGGATCTGGCGGTCAAGCTCAACGAGACCGGAGAAAGCTACCGCTTTAGTTTTAAGAACGGGCGGATCGTTGAGATGGGGCGGGATGAGAAGGCGGAGTTTTTGATCTCGGCCCCGGCCGTTGTTTGGCGGGCGGTCTTTAATCGGGAGATTGATCCGTTTGTCGCCACCACACAAAAGAGGATGAATCTGAAAGGAGATTTCGCCAAGATCTCCAAGTGGTACGCGCCCTGCAGCCGGATCTTTGAGCTCTGGCAGCGCGTTCCGGTGGAATGATTTTCGTCGAATACGGAACGCGCTGTCCCGACTACCACAAAGAATAAATCTGGGGAACGTCGGGGCAGCGGGTGCCGGTGGAGTGATCTTCAGGTTTTGATTACAAGGTTACTTTGAGACATTCAATATCTTTGTAGAAAGGACAAACGATGATAAAGATCAGAGAATTAGAAAGAGCCGTTTCTGATTTACCACCTAAAGGCCTAGCCGAATTCAGGGCATGGTTTCAAAAGTTTGATGCGGCCCGCTGGGACGAACAGTTTGAAGAAGACGTTCGGTTGGGGAAATTGGATAATCTTTCGCATGAAGCGTTGGAAGATTTCAAAAAAGGGAAGTGCAAAGAGTTATGAGGCATTTTGCAAGCCCTTCATTTTGGAATTACCATCGCAAGCTTCATAAAGAGATTCAGCAGTTAGCGAATAAGAATTTTGATTTACTTAAAGCGAATCCTCAACATCCATCCTTGCATTTAAAGAAGGTAAGAAAATATTGGTCGGTGAGAATTGGTTTAAAGCATCGGGCCTTGGCTATCGAAATGGAAGAAGGTTTATTGTGGTTTTGGATTGGAACGCATGCGGAGTATGACAAGTTGGTGAAATAGTTAGGATCCGTTTCTGAACTGTGGCAGCGGGTGCCGGTGGAGTGAATTGATGAGAAGGATGGCTTCGGTTCTCATGATATTTTTAGTGCCTGCTTTGGAGTCTACGGCCTTAGCCTATCAATGTAAATCTCCGGCCCCAACGCATGAAGCCTATTTGAGCTCGGCCGCTGTTTTCTCTGGAAAAGTCATCAAGATCGAAGAGATTCAGAGGGCTTCCTTCCGGTATAAAGTGACATTCGAGATTAAAAGATTGTGGAAAGGCAATGCCTCTCAAACAACCGTGTGGATGGATCATCTAGGAGGGACTGGTTATGGGTTTTGCGACCTTGAGATCAAGGAGGGAGAGCATTATCTCGTTTATGCGGCCAGTGATCAACAAGGTCATTTAACCGTTAAGCTGACTTCTCGAGGGATAGGATTCTGCAACCGTGTCCTTTTGTTATCCAGTGCTGGTGAAGATTTGTCGGCCTTAGAGAAGCTGACCAGGAATCCGTTGAAAAGATAAAAGATTTTTGTAACTACTCAGGTACCCATATCCGTCGAGAACCAGATTGCAGGTGATCTT
>CAZUJQ010000068.1:0-12629 GCA_964620805.1 uncultured Planctomycetales bacterium
TCCCCATCGTAAAGGTCGATGTCCCCGAGAGCTGGAAGGTAAGGCGCGGGTCGCCATCGGAGGCGGTGTTGTTGATATCAATGCCGTCCGAGGAGCCCGAGCTTTCTAGATCCAACAGGGCACTAGGGGCCGTGGTGCCGATCCCGACACGGGAATTCGAGGTATCCAAATCCAAGAGGCCGGACTCAATGTTCAAGGACGTGGTGGAAGAATTAGCCAGATTGAGCGTGGAGGCATTGGCGAGGCTGAGGGTCGCGGCATTGATCGTAAGGGAATCCCCTGAGGCATCGCCCAAGGTCGTGCTGCCGTTGGCCGCAAGCGCGCCAGCGAGGGTCAGGCCGCCGCCCGAGGTGAAATCCGTTGAGGCGTTGCCGATATTAAGGATCAGATAATTTTGCATATCCAGATTCCCTACCGAGGTGGTGGTGCCGGTCTGGGTGACGTTGCCATTGGCATCCACCTTAAAAACCGATGTTCCAGCGATCTGCAGATCCAGAAGATTCCCGGCGAAGCCGCTGGCCGCGTTTCCAGCAATGAGGGTCCCGGAGGAGGAGCCGGCGAAATAACCCGAGGTGGAACCATCCCAGGTGGCCGGGCCCACAGAAAGCAAACCGTAATTGGCCGAGTTGGTGCCGTTGTAAACCTGAAGCCGCGAGGTATCCCCCACGAGCAGATCCAATAATTTATCCGCGCTCCCCGGCGCGGCGGTCTCGGTTATGTTGAGCTTAAGGCCCGTGTAATTGCCGGAGGTCGCCTTGTTGATCGTGGCGGCCAGATCATAGGCCACCTCGTTGCCGGTGGCGGTGTTTTTCGTGACCGCGCCGGTCAAAGAATACGAAGAGGCCGGCTGCAAGGCCAAGTCTGCGTTGTAGCCTTTGATCGAATCCACATACAGATTGGCCCAACTCAAACTGGAGGAACCCAGATCATAAGTGGAGTCCGTAGTCGGGATCACGGAGGAGGCGAGATAACCCGTGATGGTGATGTCATCGGAGCTGGCATCGCCCAGGGTGACCGTGCCGTTAAAGACCGAGGCACCCACCACCGTCAAAGTGGAATCAAAATAAGCGGCGCCGTCGGTTTCCAGGATGCCGGTTAGGTGAAGGTCGTCGTTGGGGGTGGCGTGGGAATTGGTGCCGGTCAAATCACCAACTTGCGTATTGCCGCCCTCACCGGGGACGATCACCAGGTCTTCGTTGGCCGAGGTCGTGACGTCCACCGGCACGCCGTCAAAGAGAAGCTGGCCGGCGTGAATGAGTCGACAGTCCATAGTCGACAGTCCACAGAGCGTCAAGATAAGGATGAATAATAGTCTAAATTGGAAGCGTATCATGATACAAATCCGTTACTACCGGTTACTATTGGTTACTAATACTCAAGAAAAAAACGTATGGTTACTAACGGTTCCGTTTAAAGCGGGTCTTCCACTTACCTTCTTTCTCCAGTTCTTCGTCGTTAGTAACCGTTGGTAACCTACACCCGACTACTCCGCCCCGAACATAAACGCCGGCTCATCGGGTGGGGATTCTTCCGAATTCTTAAAGGCCCCTTTCAGGGTCACCGCACCGACCCCCTGCATCGTCACCGAACTGTTCTTCCTGATATGCAGAGCGTTATCGGTGTTCTTGGCGGGTATGACGGTGCCATACACAAAGTTCACCTTGGTCAAGCTGGAGGTTTTTCGCCCGCCCACTGTGACCGACTTGGCATTAAACGTCTTGGAAATGGCAGCATTGGCTCCTTCATCATCAATGATAATGTCATCGGAGGCGGTGGGCGCAACGGCCGGAGACCAGTTGGACTTATCTTCCCAGCTGGCCGCATCGCCTTTGCCGGACCATTGTTTGTCGCTGGCGCTGGATAGTCGACACTCCATACTCCATAGGCCACAGATCGCCAAGATTAGGATAAAGGACAGTTTGTAAAATTTGAATGGTATGAATTGTGAATTTAAAAACGGCCCGAACACGACCCGAACAAATCCTTGACTTTTTCCTTGAGCTCGTATAGTCTTATCCTAAAGGTTGAAAAATTTCTGTTCATTTCGGAGAGCGAATAATGTCTCATAATTTCCAAACCTTTCTAAAACTTGACACTTCCCAATATCTCGACCAGTACATCGTGATGATTGATAAAAAAATTATCGCTCATGGGAAAGACATCATTGGTCTCTTAAAATCTGTACGGAAGAGATATCCCCATAAAACTCCCTTTATCGCCAAAATCCCTGAAAAATCAGTCTTAGTCTTATGATCAAGTTTTATTATCGAGAAGAACCCCATCATCTTTCTCTAATCCCTTCCTTATAATACCTTTATCCTTTTCACATCTAGGGAAACCCAATCTCCTAATTCCCAGACCCTAATCCCCTAATCTCCTGATATCCTTCTTAATCGTAATGTATTCCCAGCTCAAGTTGAATTGTTGAACACAATCGGAATCAAAAGTTTACCCCCTCTCCCTGGAAGGGAGAGGGCAGGGGTGAGGGTGGACTGTCAAGCCCCTCGGCAATCACCTCAAGAACCCCAGCGGTATTCTTCAAGACCTCATTGTCCCAGAATCGAATCACACGGAATCTCTCTTTCTCTAAAAAAGCCATCCTTCGTTCATCCGCTCCTTTAAGCACGGCATGCTGTCTTCCATCCACCTCCACAATCAGTCTGCGCTCTAAACAGCAAAAGTCCGCGATATAAAGACCGAGGGGTTGTTGACGCCGAAATTTGCATCCTTTGAGCCCTCGGGAACGCAAAGATCTCCACAGCCTTTTCTTGGCATCTGTTTGGTTGCGCCGTAGACTTCGGGAGAGATTTTTCAACGCCTTGCCTCTCATAACCCCTCACCCCACCCCTCTCCCCCAAAGGGGAGAGGGTACGCTTTCATCATCTCTTTTCCCAAAGGGCAGAAGAGATTCCTCCCCTCTATTCAACATTGCCTATTGAGCCGTATTCCCCATAACCCGTATCCCGACTAAGGCCTCACAAAGATCGCGCCGCCGCCGATATCCATCTTCGCCACCTCCAGGGTGACCTTGCCATCTAATATCACGCTGTCCTGCATATCATCATCGTTGTAATCATAAAGACCGTTAGGGCCCAGCGTCAGGAGATTCAACCCCAGCTCCGCCGTGGTGTTGAGGCGTTCGGAATGAACCTTGTTTCCCGAGGGGTATTCAATCGAATAAATCCCGATCAGGGGCGTTGGGGATCCCGCCGGTTTGGCAAACTCCAGTTGCAGACGCCATACTTTGCCCGAGGCAGGCCTGGCTTCTAGAGTCAAGGTGTCTTGATTCTCGATTCCAGTTAAATTTGTAAGAACGAGGGCCTTGACTTCTTTGGAATTGGGAATCGGAATGCGGGTCCCTTCTTTTAGGGTCAAATGGCCGGAGTGTAAATGGGCATTGCGAAGCGAAATAAAACTGATGGCTTCAGAGGTATGGCCGCCCCGGCTGACGGCCTTCAGGGCGATTTCCAAGCCGGTGATCGAAAGAATATCCTCACGATCGATTGAACCCTCGGAACCCACTTCGGTGTTAGTGTTGTCAAAATACCGGAGGGCAAAATCCGTGATCTTGACTCCAAAGAGATTGTCAGAGATGGAACGGCTTCCTTCTTTGTCATCCACAAAAATCGCTTTTTGGGAAGGATCATACCGAAACGTCATCAGGACATCTGCATCCTTACGCTGATCCGGATGGAACGTAAACCGCAGATGGCTTCCAGCGGGAACAGTTGTCTTGATCTGCACTTCGGGATAGTCATCCGAGTGGCCTTGATCCAGGAGGGCAATCGGCACCACTTTGGGGTGTTGGGATTCCGGAAGAAGGACATCCGCGATGGGAAGACTCGTGCCGGGTTTGATGTGCTTATTTAAGGTATAGGTGAAGATGCCGGTATAGACATCATGGGTGTCGTCCGTCCAGGGCATGACAACGGAAATATGCTGAGGGAAGCCCTCGATGATTTCCAAGGCATCCCGTAGACCGTAGGTGTCGGGAAGCCCCTCGGTCAACTGGGCCACGACCTGCGATAAAACCTGTTGCCCAACAAGTTGGTCTTGGGTTGTCTGCCAGCTGTCGAGGGCGGTTTTAAGACTAAAATATAAGGCCGCGGTGATCATCATCGAGATCGTGAGGGCGATCAAGAGTTCGATAAGAGTGAAGGCTATTTGTGTTCTGTGTCCTGAGTCATGAGAAGTCGGCTCAGATGGTGATTTTTCAGTGTCATTGCGAGGAGCGAAGCGACGAAGGCCTTCGACTTCGCTCAGGCCGAGTCCTGAGCCTGTCGAAGGACGAAGCAATCTATTGACAAAAAGATTGCTTCCCCCGCTTCTTGCTTTCGCAAGAAAACAGCGGGGTCGCAATGACACGAATTGGGACAGCAATGAGCCAAACGCAAAACCCATGACCCACGACGCAAGACCCGTATCCCGTCATAGTCCCTCCTTCGCTTCCTCCCAAATATTATCCCCAATCAAAGTCACCAAAGAAACTAGGGGTTCCTTGAGATTATCCGCGCTGAAAACTTCGACATAAACCTCCAGGGGATTGGATTCCGGATTAAGATGGCGCAGGACCCTCCATTTTCTCTGATTGATCTTAAGGGGCGGCTCTTCCAAGGGCAGCGTCCAAAGATCCATTTGCTTCTTGAGTTGAGTCGTGGTGAGATTAAGATTTTTGACCTTCTCCATCTCCCGGCGGGCCAGATGACAGGCCGTGATCAGGTCACTGGAGGCAGCGGGAGAAGAAAGCCCGTAGGAAAAAAGCTGCATCATGGGGATAAATAGAATCCCCAGCATGGCTAAAGTGATGAGGACTTCGATGTAGGTGAAGGCGCTAAGTTGCCAATGTTTCCCAGGTTGCCAACGCCTGCCCGCCGATTGACTCTTCAAATGGCAGGCGGGTTGCCGAGGTTGCCTTTTAAAAAGTTGCTTAAAGTTGCCTGAGGTTCCCAGATAACCTCTAATAACCTCAAAGCATGTCGAATAAATCAGGTAACATCGGCAACCTTGGAAACTTTGAAAACATCGGAAACCCATTAGTAGATTAAAACGCATGATACTTCACCTGAATCGTACGCTTGACGCCGTGACTGACGCCGGTGGAAACAATGGTGGACTGGGAAAAATCGTTATACACCTCAAAAAAACCCTCCCCCAAAGCTGTTGGAGGAATAACCTGTTGAGGCTGCAGGGATGGCTGCGCAGAGGCCACCCCCGCCTCACTTTTTAGCATACTGATCGCCTTGGCCACCCCCGCCTCAGCCAAGTACAAAGCCTGAGTCCTGTCTAACTCCATTTGGCCGATGGTGAACACATTGAAGAAAAGCGCCATCAGCGTTGCCCCAACGAGGGCGATTGTGAGAATGACGATGAGGACGATGAGGAGGATGGCGCCATGGTCATGAGAGAGGTTCATGAATATTATGGTTAATACCGGTTAATATCGGTTAATAAAGATAAATCAATTGGCAAATGGTTACCAATGGTTACATTAACTGTAACCCTTATTAACTCTTATTAACCAAATCCTCATTTTCCTGGTATGAGTAACCGTTGGTAACAATCTCGTTTTCTTTAATCTACCATTCCGCCGGCACCTCGCCATCCGCTTTCCCCCATTTGCCGTCCAAAGGCTCGTTAACATCCACAACCACCTTGGCCTTTTCTTTATAATAGACCCAGCCCCCGTCCCCGGGGAGGTCTTCTTCTACAGAGAGATCATCAAAAGAATTATTCCCGGACTTCGAGGATATCATCTCCAGGGGAATCTTCTCCAAATAGGGCTGATCCACGCCCATATCGTTATAGGTCTTGGTTAGAAGATCGTTCAGGGATACCGGATATTCCCCTTCTTTGGCACGGTACAAAGCGAGACGAGTCCTCAAGGTGTTGAGGTTGGTCTGGGTCGCGGAAATTCTGGCCTCGGCATCGAAGCCGATAAAATTTGGGATGATGGTGACCGCCAGGATCGCGATGATCGTGATGACGATGAGGATTTCCAAGAGGGTGAATCCTCGGGATACGGGTAACGGGGTACGGGTAGTGGGTAACGGGTCCCGTACCCCGTATCCCATACCCCGTATCCCTAGATCGTAGTATTTTCTCATTATTTTATCTTCTAATAATGCTGATCAAATTAAAGATCGGCAGCAAGACCGACAACGCAATAAACGCCACCACCAACCCCATACCCAAAAGCATCGCCGGTTCCAACAGGCTGGTCAAGTTGCGCACCGTGGTTTCCACTTCCGGTTCATAAAAGGCGGCGATCTGGTCGAACATCTCATCCAATCGACCGCCGCGCTCGCCGGTATTGATCAATTGAATCACCATGGCCGGAAAAAGTCCGGAGGCCTTAAAGGGCTCGGTTAAACTCTGACCTTGAGAGATGGCCAGGCGCACATTCCCAATGATACGCTGCAAAACGGCATTCGAGAAGGTCGCCTCCACGACACCCAGCGCATCCAAAACCGGAATCCCGGACTTGGTCAGGGCCGCCACCGACCGGCACAAACGGGCCACCAGTACTTTTAAAATCAGCGCTCCGAAAAGCGGCAAATGAAGAATAAGGTTATCCACCTGGAACCGTCCCGCTTCGCAGCGATAGTAACGCTGAAACCAACCTAAGAAAAAAATCACACCCAACCCCAACAACCACCAAAAATTCCGTACCAGATCACTTAAACCCAGAAGAATCTTAGTCGGCAACGGAAGCTTGGCCGATGAGGCCTCAAAGATCGCCACAAACTTTGGCAGGACCGCCACCAGAACAAAATTCACCATGAGAAAGGCGACACCGGCCAAAACAAAGGGATACACCAGGGCAGAACGCAGGCGGCTGCGCAAATCCATCTCCCGGGTCGCCAGATCCGCCAGACGGTTCAGGACTTTATCCAGCATACCCCCCGTCCCCCCCACTTTTACTAAACTTACATACAAATCCCCAAAGATCTCTTGATAAGGGACGAGGGCCTCGGAAAAACTGATGCCGCTTTTTAAGGATTCCATGATCCGTCTGATCATCTGTTTGAATCGGATATTGGAGGTTTGATCATAAACGTTCTGCAGGCTCTCCACCAAAGGCAGGCCTGTGGTCATCAAGGTCGCCAATTGTCTGGTAAAAATCAAGACCTCCTGATGAGAAATTTTTCGAAACGGCTTATTCCACAGCCTTCCCAACCAGGGAGGCGCGGCCGAGGGAGAAATCAAGATGGGACTCAGGCCCAGCTGCTCAACTCTGCCGGCCGCCTGGATCTCGTCGGCGGCATCGATCATGCCCCGGGACAACTGGCCCTGCGGGTCACGGGCCTTGTAAACGAATGTTCCCATGAATGTCCCCATTATGGTATGAAATTCTTCCCCGACGATTTCTGACTGTTTTGTTTTTCCAGAGACCGGTTTATGGCTATATACAATCTCCTGGCTTTATAAGCGTAGGGCGAACGCGGGTAATCAGAAACGATTTTCATGCACAAATCCCTGGCCCGGTGAAGCTCGCCCAGGCCATAATAAATCCGAGCGGCCTGATAGCCGGCTTCCGGGGCCTTGGGTCCCTGGGGAAACTGGAGAAAAATATTCTGATAAAGGCTCAAGGCCTGGCGTTTGCGCTGCCAGTCTTCCTTGCGCCTGGCCTCCAGCCCCCGGCCCGATTGGAGGTTTTGGGCTTTTTCCAATAACTGCATTTGGGTATTCAACTCGCCCGTTGCTATGATGTTGACGACCGCCTCTTCATCAAAAGCGCTTTTTCCGGAAGCCTCTTGTTCCTCGCGGGAACGTAAAATCTGAGGAGTAATAAAAACCGCCAATTCAATCTGGGTCTGATCCTTGCTTTTGTTTCCAAAAAGATGGCCTAGAATGGGGATGGAGCCTAAAAAGGGAACGCGGGAGTCGGTACGGTTGTCCTCTTGTTTAATCAGACCGCCAATCACAATCGTTTCTCCTTCTTTGATGCGCACCGTGGTGTCGGCCTCGCGGGTGGTGATCCGGGGGCCGGCGTCCAAAAGGGCGCTCACCGAAGAAACCTCGGGATGAATGTTCAAGGTGATGTACCCATCGGCATTGATGGAGGGGATTACCCGCAAGGTCGTCCCCACATCAATAAATTTGGTAGTCTCGGTTGTCCCGGTCGTGGTCTGGGTGCGTTCCTTATAAGGGACCTTCTCCCCGATGATGATCCGGGCCTCCCGGTTGTTTAAGACGGCAATGGAAGGAGAGGCCAACAGGTGCGCTTTTTGGTCCTGGATCAAGGCATCCAGGGTGGCGGTCGCGGTGATCCCTTTTAAGGTGAGGTTGTCTATCTTAAACTGCCCGCCGGATATACTGGAAGACGGCCCGGCGAAGGTCCCGGTCCCTTTGAATCTCTCCGAGGCCAGGCTCTTACGGTCGAAAAGACCATCGCCGGGGCTGTAGTCGATCTGCCAGGTCACGCCCAGATTCTGCAGATCTTTGGACGTGATGTCCACAATCTTCGCCTCGATCAAGACCTGCGGGGGAGGCAGATCCACCACCTTGAGGAGTTCTTTGAGCTTGTCGATATTGGCTTGATAATCGGTCACAATGAGCATATTGGCGATCTCATCGACCTTGATGTCTCCTTTCGGAGAAAGTATTTTGCGCAGGAGATTCTGGGCGTCCGCCGCTTTCACATATTTCAACGTCAAGGGTTCACTGGCCAGCTGTGCCCCCTCCACGCCTCCGGGGGTGATGTAGATGATATTTCCTTTGCGGGAATAGTTGTACCCGTTGGCCGAGAGGATGGCATCCAGCGCTTCCGCGAGAGTCACGTCTTTCAAAGAGACCGTGATTTTCCCTTTTACTTCGGAGGAGGTGACGAGGTTTAAACCATAGGTGTAGCTCAAAGAGCGCAGGACGCTAGAGATGTCGGCGTCTTTATAATCTAAAAAGATTTTTTCTTGTAACGGATCGGATTCCGGAGTTTTGGGACTTTCTTGAGGAGCCGCCGGGATATCTTGAGAGCTTGAGAGAGACGTTTGGGGATCACTCGATTGTGGTTGAGCGTCTTCTGAGAAGACAGGCATCACGATCAGCAATGCTAATAGACACGGGATGATGATTGAGAAGAGTTTATGTGTGGTTATGAGTTTCATTGCAAATTAGGGATACGGGTCGCCTATCTTTCCACTTTCAATTCCTGTCTTTGTTCGCCTTCCTTGATCACAACAGAATCCGCGAGGATCGATTCGATCTTGTATCCCTTAATCTCATCTCCCACTTTCACCACCGTATCATTGATGATCGCCGTTGAAATCCCTTGGCTTCGATACGTAATGCCTGTGACTTGAAGGGTCTTGTTTTCGTTCTGATCGGATACGCCAAAGCGGGGCATCAGGGGATTGCGTGGAATCGTTAAAGTCTTGTTATCTTCCCTGTGGGAAAGAAACAATTCCTCTCTGGGACTTGCGGCATCCGTCATAATAGCCGTTAACTGCAAAGAAACATCCACCAAATTCCGAGGATCCCTTTTGGAAGGAGTGATCTGTATTTCTTGAAGTTTGATCAAAGGGGACATCCCCTCCAGCTCTCTCACATAGTTGGCGGCATTTTCATAGCCGGCGTCAAAGCGCATATCCACTGTAAATCGGGAGAGCCCGCTTTTGTCTTGTTGTGTTTTCTGTTTCATGGACTGGAGGTCAATCGACAAGCCTTGAGCATATTTGACCAGCGCCGTTAGAACCTGGGGGATCTGCTGAAGGCTGAGGAGCTGAGACTCGATTGTGGCAACCTGTTGCCTCATTCCTTCGATTGCGTGTTGGATGGTCTCCAATTCTCCTCTGGCCTCGTCCAGTTTAGGAAAATCAGCGATCACCAACTGATAACGCTTCTGGTTCTCGGCGTACTCTTTTTTCAACTGTGCCATTCTTCTCAATTGACCTTTGACAAATCCGTTAAAATACACACAACTCCCGAGAATAATAGCAACCACAACACATAAACGCCGCTCCCGCGGATGAAGCGTTTGAAACCAGCTCAGATAACCGCCGCTAAATGAGAGATTCATAAATCCGTGCACAGGTTACCGATGTTTCTAAAAAATTCTACCCAATCAAATCTGTGGGGGCCAGAGAGGTTCGGTGGTGATCTGGAAACGATAAAGCGTATGATCCTCTGCGACCTTCTTTTCCAATGAGGTGAAACGACTGTTCCGGAAGACCCGGGATTCATCCAGCTTATTCATAAATTGCGTAATCAACTGCTGATCGAGAGCCGAACCGCTGATCTCAAATTCTTCTTCGCGAAAAACCAGATCGTTAATCCAGAGATCCTCAGGCACCAGCTCTGCCATCAGGGAGAGAAAAGTGGAATAACTTTTCTCCTGCAAGCCCTGATAACCTAAAAGCTCCAATCTTCCCTTTCTTTGCAAGCTTGAGTTTGGCAAATTTTCGAATTTGTCGTCGGAAAAGTCTCTCGGATCGCAAAAACAGGTTTTCGATACCACAAAATTGCTTTCTCGACGAGAACTACCTGAAAATACGGCCCAAAAGCCCGAAAAAGTGCCAAACTCAAGTTTGCAAGGATTCCCGGTTCAACTGGTCTTTGATCTTCTGCAACTGAACATGCTGACTTTGAAGTTGATTCAGTTTGATTTTGGCCTCTTGAATTTTTCTTTTCGATTGGGTCAAATTCCATTTTAAAATACCCAGGGTGATCTCTTGGGCCAAACTTCCGACAACCAGGGATAAGATCAGGACAACGGCATAGACCCTTCGCCCTTTGCAGAACCTTTTAAAGAAGGGATCCCTTTCTAGAATTTCTTTGGGGATCAAATTAACGTTTTTAAGTTTTATCATCGATTGACCCTGCTGCCAGCCCTAAGACACTGCAAAAACTAACAGCATTTTCTTTCACTAAAGGAGCCAATTCCTGTTTAAAACGAGGTGGTGAGCCTGTCGAACCGCTCAGCCCCGCGCCGTTCAAGGGATTAAATACCTCCACGGGTACGCTGAGACGATCAGCCAAGAATGTCGCCAGATGGGGGAGATCGGATGATCCCCCAGCTAGGAGGATTCGATGGAAGGTCAGGGATGGCGATCCCATCAGATGCGAGAAAGATCTTAAGGTGTGTTCGATATCAAAGACCAAATTTTCGACCTGACTCGATATGGCCGGCCAACAGATGGATTTAGCAGAACCCTCTTGCTTTTTTATCTCTTCGGCTTTCTTTAAGTCAAACCGATGATAATTGGCAATAACTTGGGTGAGGCCTCTCCCAGAGATGGACAGCGGTTGCATCAAGAAAGGATACCCATGGTAAACAATGGTCACAGAGGACTGACTCGCTCCCAGGTATAAAACCAAGACGATTTCCTCTTCGCGAATCCTGCCAAACCACATCAAGGCCTTTAAGATGGCATAAGGCTTGGGTTCAACAGCGATGAGTTTTAACGAGCAGTCCTGAAAAAGTTTTATGTGTTCCATCACGATGGGCTTAGAGGCCACAAAAACAAGAACTCGAATCTCCTTGTGATTCAACCTTCTTTGAGGAAAAACGCAGGGCACATAATCAAACGTAATCCCCCTAAAGGTTTGTCCTTGGGGAAGATTGGATTTTAACTTCCAGGTCGTGGCCTGCTCGATCTCTCCTTCCGGCATATGAGGCAAAACAAAACTTAAAACCTGAATCTTGCTGAGCGGCAGGGAGGCAACCACTGGACCGGTAATCTTGTAATCTTCTATCAGCTTCTTTAAGGAATCTTGAATTGTTGTTGTAGGGGTCAATCCCTCTGGATCCAACGGCCGATAGGCGATTTTGACAATCTCAAGGCCGTGGGAGGTCTTTGCCAATTGAAGGATTCTCATGGCTGTGGAACCCACTTCAACGGCCGGTGAGGTATTGACCGATTTCCCCCCGGAGGTCTCCTGAGAAGGAGTCTCTGGCGTGGACGGCAACTCCATACGTGAAAACAGCGATGAGACTCGCTTTCGGTTTACGGTCCGGGTTTTAAAGATTTCCTCAACCAAGTTGCGGGGAGATTCTGAAGACATGCTCACTCTCTTTTAAAATGTGCTCTACTTCCTCCGTTAGATTTAAATAATCTTGAGCGCCTTTGGAATTAAGGGCATAATTTATAATGGGTTTTTTATATCGAGCCGCCTCGAGAAGTTTGCTATTACTGTGAATGATCGTCTTTAAAAGCAAATGCCCAAAATATTCCCGCAGCTCATGGTAGATTTCGTTATTGATTTTAGGTCGGCCGTCAAAAATGGTGGGCAAAACTCCCAAAATCTGAAGGTCAGGATTCAATCGATCCCGCACGATATCAATCGTTGAGAACAACTCCTTCATCCCTTCCAGAGAGTAATAATGCGTTTGGACGGGGATCAAAACCGAAGAAGCCGCAACCAGCCCATTGAGCGTGACGAGATTGAGCGTAGGCGAGGTATCCAGGATGCAATAATCAAAGGCCTTATTTAAGAAAAACTTCCTAAGGTTGATCTTCAAGATGCTCTCCTGGGCGACCAGATTGGCCAACTCGAGTTGAGCACCGGAAAGAAGATGACTGGCAGGAGCGAGAAACAGATTATCCACGGCAGTTGGCAGGATAATTTTTTCCAACTCCATATTGTGGACTAGACAATCGTAGAGGCTTAAGCGCAGATGATCGACCTCGATC
>CAZUJQ010000069.1:0-12408 GCA_964620805.1 uncultured Planctomycetales bacterium
TCTTCTTACGACAATATTTTCAAAAATTTGCCAAACTCAAGTAAGAAAGAAAAAGGCAGGCGGATATCAGAGAATCAGGAAATCAGGATATGGCGAGAACATTCCCCCGTGAAATCAAGCGGATCGTGGTCAAGATCGGCTCGAGTCTGATCACAACCGACACGATGAAGCCTCAGCGCCCGCGGCTTAAAGCACTCGTTGGACAGATGAGCCAGATCTTTCAAGGTCATAAACAGGTTGTTTTGGTGAGCTCCGGGGCTATCGTCTTAGGGATGGGGGAATTGAGCGAAAAGATCCGGCCGGCGGATCTGGTGTCGTTACAGGCGCGGGCCGCCATCGGACAGGCGATTTTGATGCGCACCTACAGTGATCTTTTTAGACAAAATAAGATACGCTCGGCCCAGGTTCTTTTGACGTGGGATGATTTTGACGACCGCCTCCGGTACAACAATGCCCGTAACACCCTGCTGGCTCTTCTTAAGCTTGGCGTTGTTCCTGTGATCAATGAAAACGACACGATCTCAACCGAAGAAATCAAGTTCGGCGATAATGACCGGCTCTCAGCGCTGGTGGCGAGCCTCATCCATGCCGATTTGCTGGTCATCCTTTCGGATGTGGAAGGTTTTTACGACTTGAAGAGTTCGCAGAAAAAAATTTTTGAAGAGGTGAGGGATATCAGCGAAGAGCTTCAAGATCTGGCCCGGGGGACCGGCAAAAAGCAGGTTGCCCAAGGCGGCATGGCCGCCAAGCTTCAGGCGATTCAGATCGCCACCCAGGCTAGGATCCCCTGTGTCATTGCCCATGGCGAGACGCCTGATGTTTTATCCCGCATCCTAAAAGGCGAGCGGATTGGCACGTTCTTTGTGGAGCAAGAACAGAGGCTTCTCTCCAGAAAACACTGGATTTCCTTCAGCGCCAAGCCCAAGGGCAGGCTGATCGTGGATGACGGCGCCAAAGAGGCCTTGCTGAAAGGCGGAAGGAGCTTGCTTCTTCCCGGGGTCGTTGCCTGGGAGGGGCATTTTAAAGGGAATGATGTGGTGGTCGTCGCGGATAAAAATCATCAGGAGATCGGCCGGGGCATCGTCAATTACTCCCTGGCCGATCTCCAGAAAGTCGAAGATAAAAAAGGAAAACAGGAAGTGATCCACTGCGATAACCTGGTTTTGTGCAAGCGGTAAAACAGGATCATGGAAAAGCAAAAAAAGGATATGGCCCAGATAAGAGTATTCTACGATCATACGGGAAACACCCTGACGGTCTGGTTCGGCGATCCTCAACAAGAGTATATCTCTGAAGAAACGGCTGAAGAAGTTGTTCTTATGAAGGACAAGGCGGGGTATGTTTTGGGCTTTGAGAAGCTGAATTTTGAGGTGGCCAAACCGGATCAGCTTCGGGTAGCCTTTGAAACAATCACCCAATAAAAAGAGGATCACCCAAACTCATGAACCTCGAGACCCAAATCCTCAAGATCGCGAAGGCCGCCAAACAGGCCGCCTTTAAGCTGGCCGCGATTCCCACGTCCGATAAAAACGCGTCCTTAAGGCGGATGGCCAAGGCCCTCCTTGCGCATCAGGACGATCTCATCAAAGAGAATCAGAAAGATCTCGAAGTCGCCCGACAGGAAGGGCATTCCAAGGCCTTTGTCGATCGATTGGTTTTAAATGAGAAGACGATTTCCGAGATGGCCGAATGCCTTTTGGAGACCAGCCGGCTCAAAGATCCCGTGGGAGAGCTGATCGCTTCTTTTCGAAGGCCCAATGGCCTTTTGATCCGGAAGGTGCGCACGCCGATCGGCGTCGTGGGGATTGTCTACGAGTCCCGTCCCAACGTGACCAGCGATTGCCTGGGGCTGTGCCTTAAATCCGGCAACGCCGTGATCTTGAAAGGCGGCCGGGAATCCGCCCATTCCAACGAGGCGATCTTTAAGCTGATGCGCTTCGCGCTTAAGAAAACGGCCATCCCCCAGGACGCCGTTCACTTGATCTCTTCGCGGGACCGCCGGGCCTTTCATGTCCTCTTGGCTTTGGATCCGTATATCGATCTCATTATTCCCCGGGGGGGAGAAGATCTCATTAAGTTTGTGACCGCGAATACCCGCATCCCCCTCATTAAGCACGAGAAAGGGATCTGCCATACGTATGTGAGCGACGCCGCGGATCTAGAGATGGCCCGGAAGATCTGTTTTAATGCGAAGGTGCAAAAGCCGGCAGTCTGCAATGCGATGGAGACCATGCTCGTGCACAAAAACGCCGCGGAGCAATTCCTGCCCATCATCATCAAGGATTTGAAGAAAGCCGGCGTGGAAATCCGGGGCTGCCCGGTGACGCGGCGGATTGTCCGCGAAGGTATCAAACCCGCTACCGAGCAAGATTGGGATACCGAGTATCTGGATTTGATCCTCTCGGTCAAGGTCGTCAACGATCTTAAAGAAGCGATCGATCACATCAACCGTCACGGCTCCCGTCATTCGGATGCGATCGTCACAGAAGATAAAAAAGAAGCCGAAGAGTTTTTGAAATCCGTTGATTCGGCCTGTCTTTACGTGAATGCCTCAACGCGGTTTACCGACGGCCATCAGTTTGGCTTCGGCGCGGAGGTGGGGATCAGCACGGACAAGCTCCACGCGCGCGGCCCCATGGCCTTGGAAGAGTTGACCACGTACAAATACTTGGTGTACGGGAGAGGGCAGATCAGAGTGTGATTTGCATAAGGTTGCCGACGTTGCCTATGTTGCCGAAGTTGCCAAGGTTGCTTTAAACAAGGTTACAGGAGGTTGCTGAAGGTTTTTGCAACCTTAGGGAACCTGGTGCAACATCAAAAAGGCAACTTCGGTAACGTCGGAAACCTTGGTAACATAAGTAACTTTTTTGATCTCTGAGTGGTGATACTCTATGTCAAGACCGTCTCGCATCGGCATTCTTGGTGGGACTTTTGACCCCATCCACATCGGTCATCTGGCCATGGCCCAGGTAGTCTCGGAGAAGATGAGGCTGGATCGGATTTTCTTTGTGCCCTCTTATCTTCCTCCGCATAAAAGGGTTGTCGGGCTCACCCCGGCTATCCATCGTTATGAGATGGTCCGCCTGGCGATTCAAGGAAACCCGGAGTTTGCGGCTTCCTCTTTTGAGATCCGTAAGCCGGGGAAATCCTATACGATTGATACTTTGCTTCACTTTGCCAACAGGTTTCCCGGGGCAAGGCCTTTTTTTATCGTCGGTCAAGATGCCTTTAGCAGCCTTAAAACCTGGAAGAGCCCGGATGATCTTTTGAAAATCGCGGATTTTATCGTGGTCAACCGCTCCGGAGATTTTAAAAAACCGCAATCGATCCGTCATCATCCCGTCACCATGCCAGGGATGGATATCTCTTCTTCGTATATTCGTCAGCGGGTCCAGCAGAAAAAAAGCATCCGTTATCTGGTGCCGGAGGCGGTGGCGCGGTATATTGAGCGGTGGGGGTTGTACCAAGGCGCCCTGTAAACCAGATTTCGTACTCACTGGTTAACGTCAAACGGTTGCGCAGCTCGAAACGTCTTTCGTTATTCGGTAATCGATTTTTGACGATTACCGATAAACGATTAACGATTCCAGCTACGCAACCCAAAACCGATCCACCGTGAAAAATCACACAGCGAGGTCCCAAGATGAAAAAAATGAAAACCAAAGGGGTCAAAAGGTAGATGGATAAAATAGGGGGGCATTTCTTGACATCGTTTAGCCTTACGTTATACTCTAAACGCAATCAACGCGATCACTCAAAAAAATAAAGGCTACCACATACCCTATAGGGGAGGAAGCGATGCATAAGGTAAAAAAAGTTTTGCGCTACACAGCCATCTTCGAAGAGGCTCCGGAAGGGGGTTATACTGTCAGGATTCCAACGCTAGGTTGTGTCACGGAAGGTGAGACCTTTGAAGAGGCCAAGGCCATGGCTCAGGACGCTATCCGTTCTTATCTGATCAGCTTGCTTAAACACGGTGAGATCATCCCCGAAGAAGGTCCCACGGAAATCATCAGCACCTTGAGCGTCCCCATCATGGTCCCTTCTCGATGAGATTACCATCGCTTACCCCGAAGCAACTGATTCGGATTTTTCACCGTTGTGGTTTTGAGGTAGACCATCAAAGCGGCAGCCATGTTGTTCTTAAGCACTCTGATGGGCGTCGGGCAGTCATTGCGTTCCATAATCGGGAACTTAAAAGAGGCACCCTGTTAGGCATTATTAAGCAGGCAGGTTACACAGTTGAGGAGTTTCTGGAATTGTTGCAATAATTACTGTTTAAGGAAAATGAATGGCAAGAGGAAAGAACATGAAGAAGATCCCCAAAAAGCTTACTCATAACCAATCCGATCAGCTTCCCGACATCCGATTCGGAACCGATGGCTGGCGCGGGGTCATTTCCGATACCTTTACCTTTAAGAATGTGGCCGCGGTGGCGCAGGCCGTTGGCGAATGGGTCGGCCGCGATTTAAGGCGAATTCCTTCGCAACCCCCAAGAGTGGCCGTGGGGTATGACACCAGATTTTTATCGGCGGAGTATGCGCAAATCGTCAGTTGTGTCCTGGCGGCCAACGGCCTGGAAGTTCGTCTCTCGGATACCAGCATCCCCACCCCGGCCTTGAGTTTGGGGGTCACCACGACCAGGAGTGTTGCCGGGATCATGATCACGGCGAGCCACAACCCGGCCAAGTTCAACGGCATTAAAATCAAAACCGCCAAAGGCGGTGCGGCTTCCCGGGATATCACAGACCGGGTAGAAGGCTATCTTTATCAGAGTGAGGTCAAAAATCTGGATTGGGAACAGGCCCAAAAAGAAAAGCGGGTCATCCTGCACGACTACAAAAAAGAGTATATAAAATTCCTTAGAGGTTACATCGATCTTCCGAAGATCAGAAAATCCGCTCTTAAAGTCTTGACCGATCTGATGCATGGAAGCGGCGATGCTTTTATGCTCGAGATCTTGAAGGGGACAAAGATCCGTTTGTTTTTGATGAGAGAGACCAGCGACCCGACATTCGAGGGAAGCAAACCCGAACCGGTCCCCGAGCTTCTGGGTGGGATCATGCGCCGTGTCCCCCGGGAGAAATTTGACTTGGGGCTGGTTTTGGACGGCGATGCGGACCGGATCGCGGCCATTACCGCTCAGGGAGAATTCATCAATCCCCAGAAGATCCTGGGGCTTCTGATTGTGCATCTGGTCCGTAACCGCAGCAAAAAAGGCGGCATCGTCAAGACGATCTGCGGCACGACGATGATCGATCATATCGCCCGACAGTTGAACCTCAAACTCTACGAAACGCCCGTGGGTTTTAAGTATATCTCGGAGCTGATGACCTCCGAAGACATCTTGATCGGTGGGGAAGAGGCCGGGGGGATCGGATTTCAGGGCTATATCCCGGAGCGCGACGGCACCTTGGCGGGTCTTCTGCTTTTGGAGATGATGGTTTATCACAAGAAACCCTTAAAGAAGCTTATCCGAGAGCTGAAGGAGGAATTCGGCTCTTATTATTATGAACGCCTGGATCTTAAGCTCGATGGTAAGACTTTTGATCTCGATAAGATCAAGGCACAAAAAAGGATTTTAGGAAAGAAGGTCGTGGACCTCAAGGATTTCGACGGGGTGAAGCTGATCTGCGAGGACGAGAGCTGGCTCATGTTCCGGCCCTCGGGGACCGAGCCCTTGGTGCGCATCTATGCCGAGGCCAAGTCTCTCACCAAGGCCAGAGAGTTGATACGGTATGGGAAGTCGCTTATTGGGAAATCCTATTCTGCTACACAAAACTAAGAGAATCAATGAAGACGAACCAGCAAAAGCAGTTTTATTTAGAATGGGCTCATCTTACGGATCTCGCTTACGAGATGATGCGTTCGCGTTTTCTCCAAACCCACGATCTAAAGCATGCCTTAACGGAAATCAGAAAGGTTCTTCGGCATCACCGGGAAAGCCACTGGCAGGAATTGTCGCACATGCTGGCAAAAATAAAATGACGTTAAGCAATATCATTCTTTCAGCCCTTAAGTTTGCGATTCATGCTTTAGAATCAAGAAAAATTCCTTACTGTTTATTCGGAGGATTGGCCTTACAGGCGTACGGACGGGTTCGTTCCACGTTGGATGTGGATATTATTTTATCCTTAGAAGGATGGAAGATGGCAGATTTTATTGGATCGTTGCGAAGGGAGGGGCTAAAGATTGATCCGGAGAAAGGCATAAAAAAGATCGGTGATTTTAACTTCGTGCGATTCACGTATACGGACAAGGATTCCTTGATTGATGTCAGTGTCGATTTTGTCACGGCGAGAACAGATTTCCAGCAAGAGATTTTGTCCCGTCGAAAGAATATGGATATTCTGGGTCTAAACCTTTACCTTTGTTCCTGTGAAGATTTAATCCTTTTAAAACTGATTTCTGAGAGGCCTTTAGATCAGGTGGATATACAGGTTCTGATGGAAGAAAATCGCCAGGACTTAGATTTTCTTTATTTGGAAAAATGGGCTAGGGCATTAAATGTTTATCCATCATTGAAACGATTATCAAAAAGGAGAATGCAACCATAAAATCTCGCCCCACGCACCGATGGCCTCCGGCCTTTGGGGATCGAGCCTTTGGTGCGCATCTATGCCGAGGCCAAATCCCTTTCCAAGGCCAGACAGTTGGTTCAATACGGCAAGTCTCTGGCGAAGTAGAATGATAAAGCCTAGCTTTTTTCCTATAGAGAAGATTACGAATAGAGACCTAAGACATGATCTACTGGCTGGGATATGCCTTCTGGAAATCTTTAAGCTGGATCTTTTATCCTCTGAGAGTTAAAGGTGCCGAGAATCTCCCTTCCCGTGGCGTAAAGCCCCGTGGGGGCCACGCCCCTTTACGGGGCGGTTTCATCCTCGCCAGCAACCACCAGAGTTATCTCGATCCGATGATCATCGGTCTTTGCTTCCGGCGCCAGCTGCGTTACGTGGCCAAGAAATCCCTTTTTCGAAACAGGGTCTTTGATTTCTTCCTCCGGGGGGTGGGGGCCTTTCCGATTCAGAGGGATTCCGCGGATACCGGCGCCATAAAAGAGACCCTCAAAAGACTCCAGGAGGGATGGCCGGTCGTGATTTTTCCAGAAGGCACGACGATCAAAGAGCAAAAAAAAGTGCATCCGGGGATCGGTTTGATCGCGGCCAAAAGCGGAGTCCCGGTTGTTCCGGTCTTCATCCGGGATTCCGATAAGGTCCTGGCCCCCTACGATCGATTCCTCAAACGCCATCCCGTCACGGTCATCTTCGGCCGGCCCAAAACGTACACCAAGCAAACCCCTTATCCCGATATCGCCCGCCAGATTATAGAAGAGATCAATTCGCTCGCCCGTATAGCTGGCTGATTTTCCACTCTGGCACGAGACTGATCCGGCCTCTTTCCCTCATCGATAACGATAAACATCTTTCCGAGGGCCTACTTTGACAATATAAACCGTGAGGATGTCATCTTCGATCGAATAAAGAATGCGGTAATCGCCACAGCGAACTCGATACTTTTCCTGGCCGGATAATTTTTTGCAGTTATGCGGTCTGGGATTTTCCATAAGGGAGGTTATTTTATCGAGGACCGCTTGCAGGTCCTTTTGTGGTAGGCGTTCGATTTCTTTAACGGCAGATTTTTTAATTTCGAGCCTATATCTTTCCATCGGCCTTTAATTTCCTTAACAGAGCTTCATAAGAGATCGTCGGTTCTTTGGCTCTTTTGGAGAAGACAGCAAGGTCTTCCTGATCTTCAGCCAATTCATGCCGCAAGGCCTCATTGACAATATCAGAAATAGACTGCTCTGTTTCCAGAGCCTTCATCTTGATAACCTGGTGGATAGCCGGATCGAAATATACGGTTGCACGTTTTGTTAAGGTAGCCATCAATCATTCCTCCTTTCGCTCATAAGCATAGCATTATGACGTTATAATGTCAAGACGTCTTAACGTCTTTAAGTCCGTTCATTCTGCCACTTTTCGCCGCACGGGGATTTTTCTTCAATTCAAAAACGCCAGTTCCTGGGGATCAAAGGTCTCCCAGACTCTGGCCAGGCCGTGATCCAAAAGCTCCTGATTCAGATAAATCCCTTCAGTAGGGACAGCACCTACTTTCTATCAGAAAATGCATTGTCAGGGAAAGTAGGCGCTGTCCCTACTTTCCTTTGGATAACTTCCAGCACCACTTGCGCGGCCCTCCGGCTGGCGCCCGGCGAGCCCAGCGCCGCCTTCACTTTTTTTAACTCTTCTTTAATCGTCTGGATTTTGGCCTGATCGGCGTACAGCGACTGGATTTGGCTGGCGACCTTTTGCGCTGTGGCTTCAAACTGGATACACTCTGGGACGATTTTTTTGCCGGCGATGACATTGACCAAGCCGATAGAGGGCAGGCGTATCAGCCCTTTGGCCAGGCTCCAGGTCAAAAGGGATGTCTTATAGACAATCACCATCGGCTTGCCCAGAATAGCCGTCTCAAGCGTTGCGGTGCCGGAGGCCACCACACAAAACTCCACCGCATTAAGGGCATTGTATCGATCTTGACCAACGACCTTGAGAGGAAAGGGGATCGTGCCCAGATGCCTTTCGATTAAACCTTGATCCACCGTCGGAGCTTTGATAAGGATAAACTGTAGTAGAGAGTTGTCCTTAAAAAGAATCCGGGCGGCTGCGAGCATCGCGGGAAGCAATCTTTCAATTTCCTTTTGCCGTGAGCCGGGAAGAAGCGCGATCGTATCCCGGCTTTTTTCAAGAAGCCCCAGAGACGATAAGACAGCTTCAGGAGCTTTTGTCGCTTTCACTTGATCCAAAAGCGGATGCCCCACAAACTCAACGTCCATACCCCGGTGGGCGTAGAATTCTTTCTCGAAGGGCAGAATGACGAGCATCTTGTCCACGATTTTTTTGATGAGTTCAACGCGGCTTTCCTTCCAGGCCCAGACCTGAGGGCTGATGTAGTAGATGATTTTGGTTTTGATCCCGCGTCTTTTGATTTCCCGGGCCAGGCGGAGATTAAAACCAGGATAGTCAACGAGAATCACGGCCAAGGCCCGGGTCTCGGTGATTTTCTCTAAGATCAGATCGAAATTTTGTTTAAAAAAACTCAGGTGTTTGAAGGCTTCCCAAAATCCCACTACGGCGTGGCGCGTGAGATTGGCGTAAAGCTCCACGCCGTTTTTTTGCATAAGCTCGCCGCCCAGACCGGAAAACGTGACTAAGGGATTAAAGGATCGGATGGCATCAACGAGGCCGGCGGCATGCATATCCCCGGAGGCCTCGCCGGCCACGATCACGAGATGCTGGGGGGATTCCATATCTTTTGGCGGATTTTGAGGGCGACCTTAAGGGCCTCGCGGGCTTCCAACCCGGAGACGAGGGGTTTCTTGTCCTCAAGGATACAGTCGATAAAAGCTGCGAGCTCTTTTTTGAGCGGTTCTTCTCTCTCGATCGGGAGGCTCCTTTTAGAGATATCACGGCCGTTCTTTTTGTAAACGAAGGCCTCCTGCTTGACGTAATCCAAGGAGATGTAGGTGTCTTTTAAAAAGATACGAATCTTGCGCACCACCTCATCCGAAACCCGGCTGGCCGTCAAGTTGCACACACAGCCGTTTTGAAAGGTGATGCGGGCATTGGCGATGTCCTCGAGCCGGGTCAAGACGTTGACCCCCACGGCCTGAATGGAGCGGATGGGGGAGCGGACCAACCCTAAGATGATATCGATATCGTGAATCATCAGGTCCGTGACCACACCGAGATCCAGCGAACGATTGGGGAAATGGTTCAACCGGTGGCATTCGACGAACGCCGGCTCATTCGCCAAGAGGCGGACCGCCTGAAAGGCCGAGTTGAAACGCTCGACGTGGCCGACCTGGAGCTTCAGCTTTTTCTTTTGGGCCAGGCGGATCAGCTGGTCGGCTTCTTTGAGGGTGGTGGTGATGGGCTTTTCGACAAAGGTATGGACGCCGTGTTCCAAAAAGAATTTTGCAATCTCGAAGTGGGAGGAGGTGGGCGTGCAGATATCCACCGCGTCGATTTTTCCCTTGAGCCTGCGGTAATCTTTAAGAAAGCTGATCTTATAAGGGTGAGCCAATTTTTCGGCTGAAGGACGCTTAAGATCGCACCCAAACTCAACATGGGCTTTTGAGAAAAGCTCTTGTTGATAAACCCTTAAGTGTTTAGATCCCAGATGGCCGAGGCCAATGAGGGCGAGATGGATTTTATTCATGTATATTGGAAGAAGGTTGCCAACGTTACCGATGTTGCCAATGTTGCCGATGTTGCTTTAAGAAAGGTTGTTCGAGGTTGCAAAAGGTTTCCGGAACCTTGGATAACCTTGTGTAACCTCCCAAAGGCAACCTCGGTAACTTTGGAAACCTTGGTAACATGAGTAACCTTTTTACTGAGTTTGTACTCTAACAAATCCCTCGACAAAAGTCAACGGATATGCTAGGATTGCGCCCCTATGCGTGAGTATTGGAAGCTTCTCCAATTCCTGCGGGGACACACCAAGATTTTCGCTTTAGCAGTCTTTTTTATGCTGATCTCAGCGGTCTTTGAAGGGGTCCAGCTGTCGATGCTCGTCCCCATGATCGACCGGATCTTTACCGACAGGAAGATCATCCTCCCCAATCAACTTCCAGAGTTCGTTGCCAAGGCCGTGGATTGGTTTAATGCCATGGACCCTTACCAGCTTTTTGGGTGGTTTCCCTTTGTCTTCCTGGGCCTTTTTTTGATCAAGAATGTGGTGATGTTCATCTACGACTTATTGATGAACGACACCTCGCAGAGGATCATGCGGGATGTCCGCTCCCGGCTCTACGAGACCATCCAGAATCTTTCCTTAGATTATTTCAGCCAGAGGCGCACCGGCGAGCTCATCTCCCGGATCACCAACGACGTCCAGGTCATTGAGAATGCCGTTTCTTACGCGGTGACCGATCTTTTCCGTCAGAGCTTTATCATTATCGTTTTTGTTGCGATTGTTTTTTCGATTCATTATCAAGCCGCGCTTATTATCTTTGTTCTATTCCTATTCATTGCTGTTCCCATGCGCTTGATTGGCCGAAGGCTGCGCAAACTTTCCAAAAGCTCTCAGGAAAAGATGGCGGATATCAATTCCTTGCTTTTAGAGACGATCTCCGGGGTTCAGGTCGTCAAGGCCTTTTGTATGGAGCCCTACGAGACCAATCGGTTTCGCCAACAAAATCAAGCCTTCTATAAGTTAAAGATGAAGTCGATTAAGCGGTTGCTGGTGATTTCTCCCATTACAGAGCTGATCGGCGCCTCGTGCGGGGTTTTTCTCGTTTTTGGCTTAGGGGCTCAGGTATTGAAAGGAGAGCTTTCCTTCGGGATTTTTGGGCTCTTTTTGGGTTCGATCCTGTCTACCATTAGTCCGGTTAAAAAGCTGGCCAATGTCCATGCCATTATCCAGCAGGCCCTGGCGGCCAACAAACGCATCTACGATGTCCTGGAAACCAAACCCACTGTCCAAGAGAAGCCCCATGCCAGAGCGCTGCCGCGGATTAAAAGTTGTATCAAGCTGGAAGGGGTTTCTTTCCAATACGACGAAGAATCCGGCGACGTCTTGAAAGATATTGACCTGGAGATTCGGGTGGGGGACCTGCTGGCGATCGTGGGCCCGACCGGCACTGGGAAATCCACCCTCGTTAACCTAATCTCGCGCTTTTATGACCCAACCGAAGGCCGTGTCACGATGGATGGCGTTGACCTCAAAGAAGTCTCTTTAAAATCCTTGCGCCAACAGATTGGCATTGTGTCTCAGGAGACGATCCTTTTTAATGACACCGTGAAAGCCAACTTAAGCTACGGCCAACCCTTCGACCCGGGCCGCCTCGCCAAAGGCGAGGCGGCCCGGGCCCAGGGTGTCCCCCAAAGCTCACAAAAAGAGATCGAAGAGGCGGCCCAGAGGGCCTACGCCCACCCGTTTATTGTAAGAATGCCCCAAGGCTATGATACGGTCATTGGCGACCGGGGATTCCGCTTGTCCGGTGGGGAAAAACAGCGCCTCGCCATCGCCCGGGCGATTCTTAAAAATCCGCCTATCCTGATCCTGGATGAGGCGACCTCCCAACTGGATTCTGAATCCGAAAAGTTTGTCCAGCAGGCCCTGGATGAATTGATGGAAGGCCGCACCGTCATCTGCATTGCCCATCGGCTTTCCACCATCGTGAAGGCGACCAAAATCGTGGTCCTGGACCAGGGGCGGGTCGTGGGGGTGGGGGTCCACGAAGACCTCTTAAAGGATTGTGACCTTTACCGCAGGCTTTATCAGACACAGTTTGAGGAGGCGGTATAAGGGCTGAAAAGCCCCCCCCTAGTTCGCCAAACAAAAAACTTAAGTTTGGCAAATTTTTGAAAATATTGTCGTAAGAAGAAAGGCTTTCGACCG
>CAZUJQ010000070.1:0-12324 GCA_964620805.1 uncultured Planctomycetales bacterium
GATAAAATCATCGGGACCAACGCCCATATCCTCATTGAAAAGGAAACCGGCATCCACGATTATGAGGCCTTGCAGAATGAGATCCAGAGACTCCCTGGGATCCAAAGCGCAACCCCCTATATTCACGGCAATGTCTTTTTAGAGGCGGATGGCCGTGCCATGGGATTGATCTTGAGAGGCATTGATCCGGCCCGGGAGCCTTCGGTCACGAAAGTCAACGAATATCTGACCGAAGGCTCCCGGGTCGCTGATCTTTCCGAAGACGGCATCATCATCGGCAGTCAGCTGGCGAGCTTTTGGGGCTATCAGAAAGGAGATCCCATCACGTTGATTGCGCCCACCTCGGGGGTTGCCGGCCATGGGTGGCGTTATGAGTTTAAGGTGGCCGGGATTTTCAGCTCGGGGATGTATGATTATGACATGAATCTTGTATTGGTGGATTTAAACAGGGCCCAGGAGATGTTTTCCTTTTCTTCCAACACGGTCAGCGGGATCGCGCTCAAATTGCAAAATGTTTTCGACGCCCCCTTAGTGAAAGAAAAAATCTACAAGGCTATAGGTTTCGGATTTGTGGTGCGGACGTGGATTGAGTCCAACCGGAATTTTTTTGCCGCTTTACGGCTTGAAAAGTTTGCAATGTTTGTTATTCTAACATTGATTGTCTTGGTGGCCTGTTTTAATATTGTCAGCACCTTGATTGTGACGGTCACCAGCAAGATCAAGGATATCGGCATTCTGAAATCCATTGGCGTCCCGAAGAATTCCATCCGCCGGATCTTCACCTTAAACGGTCTTTACCTCGGGCTGGTGGGAACATTTTGGGGCCTGGCGGGAGGCGTGGCTTTAAGCTTTGCTCTGAAAAAATATCAGTTCATTAAACTCCCGCAGGAGATTTATTATATCGACCGTTTGCCGGTTATCTTGCAATTGAGCGATCTTCTCATTATTATAGGGGCGGCCCTCGGGATAAGCTTTCTGGCCACGATCTATCCGGCCGCCAAAGCTGCCGGTCTTCAACCGGTGGATGCGTTGAGGTATGAGTAGATCCAAATGTTGCCCATGTTTCCAACGTTGCCAAGGTTATTTTAAAGGAAGTTAAATAAGGTTACAAAAGGTTTCCGTAACCTTAAGCAACCTGATCCAACATCCTAAAAGTAACCTTAGTAACTTTGGTAACTTCGGAAACATTGGTAACCTGTAGAAATTCTATTTTTTTATGCTCCAGGCGGTGAATCTCCATAAGACGTATCAGCAGGCCGAAAGAAAGCTCCATGTCCTAAAAGGAATCAATTTGACGGTCCGGCTGGGTGACATCTTGTCCATTGTCGGGCCGTCGGGGGCGGGGAAAACGACGCTTTTGCATATCTTGGGCGCCTTGGAATCTCCTACGGATGGAAAAGTCATCTTGGAGGGTGAGGACGTTTACCGGTTGAGTGATACTCAGCGTTCTTGGGTGCGCAACAGAAAGATTGGATTTGTGTTCCAATTTTATCATCTGCTGGCCGAGTTTACTGCTTTGGAAAACGTTCTTCTGCCGGCCCTGGTCAAGGGGGATTCACGAAACTCTCATGATCTGGAAACCAAGGCGCTGGACCTTTTGGTTCGGGTGGGGTTAAGCAGAAGGGTGAGCCACAAACCCTATCAGCTTTCCGGCGGTGAACAGCAAAGGGTGGCCATTGCCCGGGCCTTGATCAATGATCCGAAGATCGTTTTCTGCGATGAGCCGACCGGGAACCTCGATTCCGAGACGGGCCAGGAGATCATCGAGCTTTTGATGAGCCTCAATGAGACCCAAAAACAGACCCTGATCATTGTCACCCATGATGAGGAGATCGCCCGCCGATCCCATAAAACGATCCCCATGCGGGACGGGAGGTTGGGCTAAAGACCTCTTCACCCTACGCAGGTGAGAAGGTTAATGGGAGGGAAAAACACTCTATGAAGATTTACTTGAATGGCCAGTTGGTCAATCGTGATCAGGCGAAGATCTCGGTCTTTGATCATGGGTTTTTGTACGGGGACGGCGCCTTTGAAGGGATTCGCTCTTATTCGGGATTGATTTTTAAACTGAGCGAACACTTAAACCGCCTCTTTGAAACGGCCCATACCCTTATGATTCAGATTTCGCTGAGCAAAAGCCAAATCCAAGAGGCCATTGTTGAGACCCTGAAGGCCAACCAGCTTAAAGATGCGTATATCCGTGTGATTGTCACGCGTGGAGAAGGCGATTTGGGATTGGATCCGAGAAAATGTCATGGCAAATCGTGGGTTGTCATTATAGCCGACAAAATCACCCTTTACCCCGAAAAACTTTATAAAGAGGGACTCGAGATCATCACGGTGCCAACGGCAAGAAACCTGCCGGATGCCTTGAATCCCCAGCTTAAGAGCCTAAATTATCTCAATAACATTCTGGCCAAGATCGAGGCCAACACGAGCGGCTTTAATGAGGCAATTATGCTCGATAGTCAGGGATATGTGGCAGAGTGCACCGGTGACAATATTTTTATCGTTAAGAAAGGGGTTTTGTCCACACCGTCCCAGAGCCGGTTGCAGGGCATCACGCGGGAGGCGGTCCTGGAGTTGGCCAGTCAGAACGATATTGAAAATTTAGAAAGGATGATCACCCGCCATGAGGTGTATAATGCGGATGAGTGCTTTTTGACCGGCACCGCGGCCGAGATCATTCCCGTGGTGAAAGTGGACGGCCGGACAATCGGCGAAGGCCGCCCGGGCAAGCTCACGTTAAAGTTGATGAAACTCTTTGGGGAGCTTACCCGTAAGGATGGCGTAAGATATTGAAAAGGAGATACAGACGCGGCATGCCGCGTCTGTACAAATAAGAAGCAAAGAAAGAGATGGAAAAGAGCGGAGGTAAAATTTATGGGATTAACGGTCTTAAGAATTGCTGTGGGTAATCCAGCCAAACCTGAAGTCACCGAGGATGTGGAATTTCTGGTGGATTCAGGAGCGATCTATTCTGTGGTTCCTACTAAGATTCTGAAGAAACTCGGAATCAAGCCCCTGTCCGAGGAGGAATTCAGGCTGGCCAATGGAGAAAGGATTTTACGAAAGAAAGGGATCGCCCTTTTTAAATATAGGAATAAGATTGGAGGAGCAGATGTTATTTTTGGCGAGAAGGATGACAGCACCCTCTTGGGGGCTTTCACGCTGGAATCTTTGGGCTTGATGCTGGATCCTTTAAAGCGTGAATTAAAGTCTTTGCCCATGATGATCGCGTCTTTGGATTCGAGAAAGACGGCGTGAGGTATTAGATATGCAATGCGACGTCTGTGGAAAGAGAAAAGCCACGGTTCATCTGACCGAGATTGTGGATGAACAGATGACGGAAATGCATCTTTGCGAAAGCTGTGCCCGGGAAAAGAGCATCCAGATGGAACAGCAGTTTGGCCTGGCGGACTTACTGGCCGGCTTGGCGGATTTCGGCCAGCAGGTCAAAGATATCGAAAAAGTCAAGATCAAGTGCCTCAACTGCGGCCTGGGATATGAGGATTTCCGAAAATTCGGAAGACTGGGCTGCGGTGAGTGCTATACGGTTTTCCGGGAGCATTTGGCTAATCTTTTAAAGAAGATTCATGGATCGAACCGGCATCTGGGGAAATTCCCGGCCCAATATCAAGCCTCTTTGCTTAAGACCGATACCCCCGACACCCTCGAGGGGCTTAGACAAAAACTGCAGCAGGCCATTCAGGCCGAGAATTTTGAGAAGGCCGCGGAGTTGCGCGACAAGATCCATGAGATGGAAAAGAGGAAGGCCCAGTGAAAAAGCTAGGCTTAACGCGGATTTTCGCAGATTGCACGCGGATGGTCGCAGATTTTCTCTTCGAAAGTATCCGCGTAAATCCGCGTTAGATTTGTCCTTCGACGTTGCTCCCCGGCCCGCCGTTGCCGGCGAAAGCCGGGGCGGGGAGGATCCCTCGCGAAGGATCCCGAGCGAAGTCGAGGGACGACCATCCGCGTTAAAAAGGTCTTTTCATTAACAGAGGCTCAAGAACATGAAGCTGGATGATTTGATTTCTCATACAGGCGAATGGCTTAAAGGAACCGGGCCTCACGCCAATATCGTGATGTCCTCGAGGATCCGGCTGGCGAGGAACCTCGCCAAAGTGCCCTTCCCCCATCGTTTGAGCAAAAAAGGATTGAGTGATACGTTAGATTCCCTGGAACCGGTCATCAACCAAATCAACATGTTTAAAGATTCTCTTTTTTTAAGGCTCAGTGGACTCGATGCTGTGGACCGGCAATTTCTGGTGGAAAGGCACCTGATGAGCCACGAACATGCCGCCAACCCCGACGGCAAAGGTCTCATTGTTTCTCAGGAAGAAATCCTTTCAGTCATGATCAACGAGGAAGATCATCTGCGGATCCAAGTTTTACAATCCGGCTTTGATCTCGACCAGGCCTGGAAGGTTATCAATATGATCGATGATACGTTGACAGTTAAGCTGGATTTTGCCTTTCGGGAAGACTGGGGATATTTAACAGCGTGCCCGACCAATACCGGAACAGCCATGCGCGGGTCTGTCATGCTGCATCTGCCGGCGCTGGTTATGACCAAGCAGATCAATAAAGTTTTGGCCGCCATTGCCAAGTTGAGCTTTGCCTCCCGCGGCTTTTATGGAGAAGGAACCCAGGCCACCGGCAATATCTTTCAGATCTCCAATCAGGTGTCCCTCGGGCACAGCGAAGAAGACATCCTGCAAAACATCAACGGCCTGATTCGTCAGGTCGTTGAGCAGGAAGAGCAGGCCCGGCAGGCCTTGCTTTTGCAAAACCGCTCGATGCTGGAAGACAAGATCTACCGTTCTCTGGGGATTTTGAAAAATGCCCATATCATTTCTAGCCAGGAGACGATCGAATTATTGTCCATGGTGCGGCTCGGGGTGGATATGGGGATGGTTAAAGACGTGGCTCGTTCGGCCTTGAATGAACTCTTTATCATGATTCAACCGGCCCACTTGCAAAAGATCGAGGGCAAGAAATTGGCCGCGACCGAGAGGGATGCCAGGCGGGCCAGTTTGATCAGGCAGAAATTGGAAACCAAATCAGGAGGGTGATAGAAATGTTTAATCGCTTTACAGAGAGGGCCAGGAAGGTGATTGTCTTTGCCAAAGAAGAGGCCCGGCGTTTTAATCACGATTATATTGGCACCGAGCACCTCCTTCTCGGGTTGATCCGGGAAGGGGAGGGGGTGGCTGCTGCTGTTTTACAGAAATTAGGGATGGACCTAGAGACCATACGGATTGAAGTGGAAAAGCTGGTACAGCCCGGTCCGCAGACGCAGGTTTTGGGCGATATCCCTTTTACGCCCCGCTCCAAAAAGGCCCTGGAGCTTTCCGCCGAGGAAGCCCGGGCCCTGGGCCACAATTATATTGGCACCGAGCATATCCTTTTGGGATTGGTCAAAGAAGGCGAGGGCATGGCGTACCGTGTCCTTCTCAATCTAGGGTTGGATTTGAACAAAGTGAGAAATGAGGTCATGGAGCTTTTGGGATCGGGGATTCCGGGATTTGGCAGCCAGGAGCCGGTTAAAACCGGCAAGACCCCCGCCATCGACGCCTACGGGCGAAATCTCAACAGACTTGCCAGAGACGGGAGGCTCGATCCCGTCATCGGACGGCAAAACGAAATCGAACGCATCGTCCAGATCTTAAGCCGCCGGACAAAAAACAATCCAGTTCTGTTGGGAGAGGCCGGCGTGGGGAAAACCGCCATTGTCGAGGGCTTAGCCCAGCTCATTGTCACCGGGGATGTCCCGGAAATTTTGCGGGAGAAGAACATTGTGGTCCTTGATTTAGCTTTGATGATCGCCGGCACAAAGTACCGCGGCCAGTTTGAAGAGAGGATCAAGGCGGTCATGGATGAGCTCAGGCGCTCGGGGAAAATCATCCTCTTTATTGATGAGCTTCATACGCTGGTGGGCGCCGGGGCGGCCGAAGGCGCCATTGATGCGGCCAATATCCTGAAGCCCGCCTTGGCCCGCGGGGAAATCCAGTGCATCGGGGCAACCACCCTGGATGAGTATCGCAAATATATCGAAAAAGATGCCGCCCTGGAAAGACGCTTCCAAACCATTATTGTGGATCCGCCCTCGGTCGAGGAAACGATCCAGATCTTAAAGGGCCTGCGCGACAAATACGAGGCCCATCACCGGGTCAAGTTCTCGGATGAGGCGCTGGAGGCCTCGGCGAAGCTTTCCGACCGTTACATCTCCGGGCGCTTTCAGCCCGACAAGGCCGTGGATATCCTGGATGAGGCGGGCTCCCGGGCGCGTCTTCAGGCCATGGTCATCCCCGATGAGATTAAAGACCTGGAGTCGAAGATCGAACAGCTTAAAAAAGAGAAAGAGGCCTTCATCAAAAGCCAGGATTTTGAAAAGGCGGCCAAGATGCGCGATCAGGAACGGGAAACCCGGGAGGAACTCGAGCACAGGCGCGTGGAATGGAACAAGAAACGGGATAACATCATCCCGACCTTGGGCGAGGATGACATTGCCCGGGTCATCTCCCAGTGGACCAAGATTCCACTTGTGCGCCTGGAGCAGAAAGAAAGTGAACGGCTCTTGAAAATTGAGGATCAGTTGCAAGATGTCGTGGTCGGTCAGGAGGAGGCCATCAACGCCATCGCCCGTTCGGTGAGGCGTTCGCGGGCCGGCATCAAAGATCCCCGCCGGCCGATCGGGTCGTTCATCTTTTTGGGGCCCACCGGTGTGGGGAAAACCCTTTTGGCCCGCGCCTTGTCGGAGTTCATGTTCGGGGATGAGAACGCCTTGATCCAGCTCGACATGTCCGAGTATATGGATAAATTCAACGTCTCCCGTTTGATCGGAGCGCCACCGGGCTACGTCGGCTACGAGGAAGGCGGACAGCTGACCGAACGGGTCCGGCGCCGGCCGTATTCCGTGGTTTTGCTCGATGAGATCGAAAAGGCCCACCCGGATATCTTCAACATCCTTCTTCAAGTCTTGGAGGACGGCCGTTTGACGGACAGTCTAGGCCGGAAGGTGGACTTTCGAAATACGATCATCCTGATGACCTCTAACGTGGGGGCCGATATGCTGCGCAAGAGAGGATCCCTAGGGTTTATGACCCAGACCGAAGAGATGACCTACACGGATATGAAAGATCGGCTCTTGGAGGAGGTTAAAAAGACTTTTAAGCCGGAGTTTTTAAACCGCATCGACGATATCATTGTGTTTAAATCGCTCACGAAAGGGAGTCTGTACAAAATTGTGGATCTGGAGATGAAGGAGGTGGCCAATCGCCTGAAAGACCGGGGGATTCAAATCAGCGTCTCGAAAGAGGCCATGGAGTTTTTTATCGAGAAGGGCTTTGACCCGGTTTTTGGGGCGCGGCCTTTAAAGCGGACGATCCAGCGCTTCTTAGAGGATCCGTTGGCCGAGGAGATCATCTCGGGACGATTCAAAGATGGCGTTCTTGTTAAGGTGGAACGAAAAGGTGAATCCTTGACCTTTCAATAATGATGATATTCCGTCATCCCAAAATTTCCTTCCTGGGCGGCACATTTCTTTTTTCTCTCTTTTTTGAATTGCTTGTGACACCGTCTCTTCTTGCCCGGGAGAGCTTGTCCTTTCAGGGGCACATGGATTTCACCGGAAAGAAGCTCCACCTGACTGTGGGCGATGGAAATGCCAGCAGGGTGGTTTTAAACCTTTCTGAATTGTCTGAGCATCATTTTCAGATCCTCTTGGATTTGGAGCATATAAAGGCCTCTGTTTTTGATATCTCCAGCCAGTTGGAAGGAGACCTGACGCTGGCGGAAGCCTCCGACAACCAGAAACCCGCCTTAAGAGGCGAGTTAAAGAGCCGGTATTCTCTGGTCAACCATAAACCCGTTGAAGAGCTCCAGGGAACATTCGAGATCAAAGATCACATTTTATATCTCTCCAGTTTGTCTGTTGGCCCTCTTGATCTCAAAGGTCTTTTCAAGTTAAACCCCCCCTATGACGTTAATTTGGCGATCCAATTCCGGGATTTTCCTTTGAACGATTTTCTTGTCCTCTGGATCGATGATCCCGATTTCGAGGCGCAGGGCACGGTGTCGGGGGATGTCCAGATTTCCGGAGTCCCTCAGCGATTGGCGTTGAAGGGAAATCTGGCAAGCTACGAAGGACAACTGGAAGATTTTCCCTATAACAGCATCGTTTTGCATTTGGCAGGCGAGTATCCGGTGGTGAAACTGATCAACTCCACCGTGACACAGCCGGATGGTTTGGGCTTTCAGATCGATGGATCTCTGGATTTGTCCACGACACAGAAACTTAAGAAGGATATCAAATCTCTCAGCAAGTCGGCGCTCATCACGGAAGGCGATTCTCACTGGGAATGGACGATCAAAAGCGACGAGAACCCCCAGAACGCCACCTCTGTCAAGTATTTCTTAAAAAAGAAGGATGAAGCTCTTCAGGGTTCTTCCAAAGATGATACGGATCTTTTGGGGGTGGAGCAGAGGATCAAGTTTTGATTAGGTTACCCATGTTGCCAAGGTTTCCGAGGTTTCTAAGGTTGCCTTTTCGAGGTTATGCAAGGTTACCTGAGGTTATACAGAACCTTTTTGTAACCTTAGATAACCTTTGTTTAAAGCAACCTTGGTAACTTTGGCAACATGGGCAACGTTAGCAACCTTAAGTATCTTTAAAACTATGGCCCATACGATTGCCCAGTCGGGAATTTGGGTGTCCCGGTCCATCGCGTATATCGGCGAGCTCTCGATCCTCTGGTGGCAGACGATGACGTGGGTCTTCACGCCGCCTTTTAAGGGTAAGCGTTTCTTAGGCCAGGCCAAAAGGATCGGACCGGGCAGTTTTTTTATTTCCTCTTTGGTCGCCTTCTTTGTGGGGATGATCATCGCGTTGCAGATGGCCTATCAGATGGTGAAGCTGTCGGCGGAAATTTATATCCCCAATGTCGTGGCGGTTTCCTTAACCCGGGAACTGGCGCCGGTCTTGACCGCGCTCATCGTGGCCGGACGGATCGGAGCCGGCATCACGGCGGAGATTGGCTCTATGACGGTCACCGAGCAGGTGGATGCCCTAAGGGCCTTTGCCGTGAATCCAGTGAAGTACCTTGTTGTCCCCCGTTTTCTGGCCTTGATCGCGATGCTGCCCGTGCTGACAATTTTTGCTGACTTGATTGGGATTGTCGGCGGCTACATGATCTGTGTTTTAAAATTATCGGTGAGTCCCTCGATGTATATTAACATGGTCATTCAATCGCTCAGCATTAAAGATATTGTGACAGGCCTCATCAAAACGGTCTTCTTTGGGATGATCATCGCCATCGTGGGGTGCCATCAGGGATTGGGTGTCAAGGGTGGGGCAGAGGGCGTGGGGAGGGCCACGACGGTTTCGGTGGTGATTTCCTTTATTATGATCATCATTACGGATTGCATGTTCACGACGATGTTTTATTTTATTTTTAATGCCTAAAACGTCATGAGCGACTTCTTATCTTAAAAAAATCGCGCACAGCGTTAACTTTTAGCCTAGCGATGATTGAAATCAAGAACCTTTACAAGAGCTTCGAGGGCAATCCCGTAATCAACAATCTCGATCTGACCATTCAGACGGCGGAGACGAAAGTCATCATTGGGCGCTCGGGGGTAGGCAAAAGCGTGCTCCTTAAAACCATCATCGGGCTGATGAGGCCCGATGGCGGATCGATCAGGATCAATGGCATCGAGGTGACAACCTTGTCCGAGAAGGAGTATAATAAAATCCGCATGGAGATTGGCATGGTCTTTCAAGGCGGGGCGCTTTTCGATTCGATGACCGTGGGGGAGAATGTGGCCTTTGTCCTCCAGGAATTTATGGATCTGGACAAAAAGACGATCCAGGATAAGGTGGCGGACGCCCTGGCCTTGGTCGGATTAAAAGGGATTGAGGACATGCCTCCCTCGGCTTTAAGCGGGGGCATGAAAAAGCGGGTGAGCCTGGCCCGGGTCTTGTGCATGGAGCCGCAGATTATTCTCTACGATGAGCCTACCTCGGAGGTCGACCCGATCACCGCCGATGCCTTGAACAATCTGATCATGGAACTACGGGATAAGCTGAAGGTCACATCCATCGTGGTGACTCATGATATGAATATGGCTTATAAGGTGGCGGACTCGATTGCCATGTTTTATCACGGACACGTCATCGCCGATGGGACCGCCGAGGAGATCAGGGGTTGCCGGCATCCGGTCGTTAAACAGTTTATTCACGGCGAGGCGCACGGGCCCATTACCGAAGATGAGAATCTGATCTTCGGGCACGTGAAGTAGGATGGCTTATAGCGTATGGCATAGGGCTTAGGGCAAAGAGCAGAGGGTAAAAATTTTTTGCTCTACGCCATAAGCAATAAGCCATACGAGGGAGGGAACCAATATGCCAAGGGAGTCCAATCTGGAACTGAAGGTGGGATTGTTCGTCGTGACAGCCCTGCTTCTCTTGACGGCTTTTATTTTTTCGATCAGTGATTTCTCGGCCTTCGAAAAAGGCCAGAAGATGGAAGTCATCTTCGGTTTTGCCAACGGCATCAAGAAATCCGCGCCGGTCCGCTTCGCCGGTGTGGATTGCGGGTTGGTCAAGAATCTCGCCGTATTTTTTGACGAGCAAGAGAGAAAACCGAAGGTCAAGATTGATATCTGGCTTAAACACGGCACCAGGATTCCGGTCGATTCCCAGGTGACGATTAATCAGCTGGGGCTGCTGGGGGAAAAGTATCTGGAGATCGTTCCGGGGGCGGCGCTGGATTATTTTAAAGACGGGGATCGCGTGGTTGGGAAAGATCCTATTGCCATGGAAAAGATCTCGGAGATGGTGACACAGTTGGCAGTCAAGGTTGACAAAAGCGTTGATGGCTTCAACGCAATCGTGAATAATGAAAAAAATCAGAGATCTTTTGAGAATATCCTGGATGGATTAAGCGTGACGGTCACCCAGGTGCGAGAGGGAAAAGGGACCGTCGGAAAGCTTTTTTATGATCCCAGCATTTACGATGATCTCCAAGAATTCACTAGCGATTTAAAGGCCAACCCCTGGAAGCTCTTGTATCGTCCCAAACGTCAGAAACAATGAAGGCGTACCCAAAACCACAATGACCAAACCACAAATCACAAACAAATCACAATACCAAACAACCAAACATCAAAAACATCAATCCATTTCGGTATTGGGATTTGGATATTGTTTGGAATTTGGGATTTGTTCATTGTAATTTTTCCATCGTATTTAATGAAAACTAGAACTATGTATGTCTGTCAAAATTGCGGAGTAACCTCCCCCCGCTGGCTGGGGAAGTGCCCGAGCTGTGAGGGCTGGAATTCGTACGTGGAAGAAGATGTCGCCGGGGTGCGGGAAACTCCCCTGGATCTTCCCTATCAATACAAAGAGGAGCCGGTTCTTCTGAAGGATGTCTCTTCCGATGAAGAGCACCGCTTAAAAACCGCCGTGAAAGAATTTGACCGGGTGATGGGGGGAGGCATTGTGCCGGCCTCCGTGACTCTGATCGGCGGGGATCCGGGCATAGGCAAGTCCACGTTGTCGCTACAGATCGCTTTTGGTTTGGCCCAAAAAGGTTGCAGGGTCCTTTATGTGAGCGGTGAGGAATCCGTCAAGCAGCTTAAGATGCGTGCCGATCGCTTGACGGAAAAAAACCCCGAATCTTTTTATATTGTGAACCAAGTGAATCTCGAAGCGATCATCGAATACATAAAGAAGATGAAGCCGCAGCTGGTGATCCTGGATTCCATCCAGGTGGTTTATTTAAGTGACCTTCTCTCCAGCCCGGGCACGGTCGCGCAGGTTCGGGAATGCGCCTCGCTTCTGACGCATCTGGCCAAAACGCTTAGGACCGCGGTCTTCATCATCGGGCATGTGACCAAGGAAGGCACCCTGGCCGGTCCCCGGGTTTTAGAGCACATTGTGGATACGGTCTTGTATTTTGAGGGAGAACGCTATTCCACCTATCGGATCTTAAGAACGACAAAGAACCGCTTCGGCTCCACCAATGAGATCGGCGTCTTTGAGATGTCTTCCCGGGGATTGATGGAGGTGTCGAACCCTTCCGAGATTTTCTTGTCGGAGAGGCCCCGGAAATCTTCGGGGTCGGTGGTTTTGCCGATCATGGAAGGCACCAGGCCTTTTTTGGTGGAGATCCAGGGGTTGGTCAGCCGCTCGGCCTTCGGGGTGGTCCGCCAGAAAGCGCAGGGGTTTGACACCAACCGCCTGGCCCTCTTGGCGGCCGTCTTGGAAAAAAGAATCGGATTAAATCTGCAGGACAAAGATATTTTCTTAAATGT
>CAZUJQ010000071.1:0-12219 GCA_964620805.1 uncultured Planctomycetales bacterium
CTGATACGTATTCTTTTGCAAGGCGCCTTAAAGAGTGGCTATTCCAGCGATCTGTTACTTTTGCGTAGATCAATAGAAAGAAGTAGTGGCTTACTGGTGTTTGAAATGGCATAAAATGAAAGTCCAGAATTAATTATTCATAATTCCTAATTCTGTAATTCCGGGACGTAACCTTAATTAAAGGGACACTGGGAATAATTCTATTTTTAAAAAGATCTGAAAGATTCACTCTCGAGTTGTCCTTCTGTAGAAAGCACCAGCCACCCTATATAAGAGAAAAACCCCGGGCGCCTTATCTACCGCCCTTATCGTATGAACTTCTGAAACAAATACGTATTTATTTCCGTTTAATCGTTAATCCCAATAACCAGTTGCGTATGCCACCTATGATCCCTACTTTGAAGGTATGGCAGAAGCCCCATAATTGGGCAACCACACCGCTCACACTAATCCTCCCTTTATTCGTTTGTTCATTCAAAAATTCCCTTGTTAACCAGGACGGCTTATTATATACTCTCTTCTGAGCGGTAAGTCCGCTACGAGTTGTTCCAGGTGTTCCCCTCCGTATGGTGGGCAAAAGCCTGGACGACACAAACTCGTAGGGCACGCTCATTTTTATTTTGGGTTTAAGAAAGGTAAACATCGTTAAATGCCACCTTCTCCCGAAATACAGTAAACCACCTGTCATCCTGCTTTTCGTGCTTCCTGAAAATACCCCACGCGAAAAGATCCACTACCTGAAGCCCCAGCATTTCATGCGATAGTTTATGCATAATATCCAGGGGAATTTTAGGATTAAGCTTCCCCTGTAATTGCCTAAAGACATATGAATTAAAATCCGCGATTTCCGGCTTACTTTTGCTTTTATCCAAAATAAGCATCACCCTTTGCCGGGCGCTATTAAGATCAATCTGATCCAAAACCAGACGGGCAACATAATTGTAAAGACGCTCTTTGGTTTGAACCAGGGCTTGATTAACCCGTTTCTTGTTTAATGTGAGAGCGTAAATTTTAAAATCCAACGAAGCGATTTGCTCATAGAGATATTTCTTAATTTCAAGCGATACTTTACTGCCCTTCAACTCAAAACCTAACGGATTCTTCCTGCCCATCTTTCTTTTGAGAGTGTGCTTGACCGCATTAATAAGCGCACGGTTATTATGCTGTCCTTGAATACCAAGAACAGCTACCGTAAAAAACTTTGACGGCTTTCTGGTAATAAAATCAAAGCCCAAATCACCGCTCTCATCTAAATACAAATAAAGCATACGTTGCTATCTTGAGATCTTCTCGATTTTCAATCGCGATAATGATTTCCTGATGAATATCCTTAACCCTGCCGCTCATCCAACCAGGCCTTAAGATACCTTCTAACTCTTCGCCTACCTCTCAACGATCCCCCGCGCGAATTCCAAGGCCTCCTCCCGGGTTTCGATTTCCCCCACGACCTGCTTTTCCTCCACGGCCTTGAGAATCTTGGCAAATAAAGGCGAGGGCATCAATTTTAACTCATTGATGAGGTCATGGCCGTTGATCAAGCGGACAAAGGGTTTCTTTCGTTTCTCCTTGAAATACTTGTCAATCAAACGCATCACGATTCTTTCATGATGCCTTTGATCTTCTTCGGAAGTCAGGGGCCCGCGCGTCGAGCGTTGATCCGCCAGGGATAAAAGCAGGATGCCGACGGCCTCCTCTTTTGTGTCGCGAAAATAGCGAAAGATCGAGCGCTCGCTGGGATTCTTAAAGTCGGAGAGATACCCCGGCCTTAAGTGCCAGCGGACCATATCCTCGAGACAATAGCACTCGCGCCTGGAGATTTTGAGCATCCTGGCCACATGCCGGACAATGCTTTTGCCAACGTGCTCATGGCCGTGAAAGGACATCCGATCCTTTTCCTGTTTTTTCGTCTCCGGCTTCCCGATGTCGTGAAGAAGCGCGGCCAGCTTCATCAGGGCAAAACGCGGATGATCTCCTCCCAGCTTCTCATTAAGATACGCCCACAGATCCTCCGGGCCTTTTAGCTTAAGGAAAACCTTCTCCAACTGATGAACCGTCTCCAGGGAATGCGGCCAAACATCCAGATGATGATATCCGCCTTGCGGCACATCATACATGACCCGGATCTGCGGGATCACGACACTCAAAAGCCCGATTCGATCCATCGCCTTTAAATTTTCGGCGGCCCGGCTCGTGGCCAAAATCTTGAAGAGCTCATCACGAACCCTCTCCGAAGAGACCGACTTGAGAAGGTCTCTATCTTGCTTGATTCTTTTTAAGGTCTTGGGCTCGATGGTCAAATCAAAGGCAGCCTTGAGACTGAAAGCGCGCATCAACCGTAAGGGGTCTTCTTTAAAGCTACGCCTCGAGACCATGCGGATAGTTTTGGCCTTGAGGTCCCTGGCGCTTCTTTTAAAATTCAAAAGAATCTTAAAAAGATCTGTAATCTTTCCCAAATCCTGAATATCCACGCACAAGGCGTTGATGGTAAAATCCCGGTGGGCTAAATCGCCCCGGAGGGTCCTGGCCCGGAAATCGGCAAAATCAAAAATGAGGGTCCCTGGCCTTTCCTTCTTGACGACGCGAGCGCAGCCGCGCCCTTGATCCAGCAAAACAAAGGCCCCCTTGATCCGCCGGGCAAAAAGACGGGCGACCTTGAGGGCATCGCGGCTAACCGCGAAATCGAAATCTAGGACTTCGTTGCGCTTTACGCTGCGCCCCAGAAAATAATTCCGCAAAAATCCGCCGACTAAATAGATTTTAATTCTTCGAGCCCGGGCAAGGTCTTGGATGATTTCCAATTGGGGAAACTGCTCTAGCAAAACCACCGGTGGGGACATCTTATGTTTTAAAAAACGTGGCCTTCTTTAAAACCTCATCGTCCGCAAAGATAGGGGCATTGGACCGGACGGCTAAAGCGATCCCATCCGAGGGCCGGGCATCGATCACCTTGACCTCGCCATCCGGCATTTTGATCTCAATCTTGGCGTGAAAGGTATTGTCCACCAGCTTGTCAATCACCAATCTTTCCATCTTGCCTCCCAGCCCTTCAATGACCGAGATCAAAAGATCGTGCGTCATGGGGCGCGGGGCCTCCAGTCCGGCGAGCTTCATCTGGATGCTCGAGGCCTCCAGGAATCCGATGACGATGGGAAACTGCCGCTCGCCTTTTTTTTCTTTCAAGACAATGATTTGGTCCTGCCGGCGCTCGTCAATAATGATTTTGCGCAATTCGACTTGGATAATCATGGTTATACGCTAACCCCCTTTTTTCGCCTGCCTCTTCCAAGTGATCTTTTTATCTTTGCCCTTATCCTTGGATTTATCCTTTTCCAGAATCAATTTCAATTCGCTCATAAACTGATTCACGTCCCTAAACTGCCGGTAGACCGAGGCAAACCGCACATAGGCCACTTCATCCAAAGCAGCCAGCTTCTCCATAATGATCTCGCCGATATGTTTGGCCTCCACCTCTCGATCAAATTTTCTCTGACGCTGCGTTCAATTTCAGCCGTGATCTCCTCGATCTTATCCATGCTGACAGGCCGCTTCTCACAGGCCTTGAGGATCCCCCCAATGATTTTCTTCCGATCAAAGGGCTGGCGGCGGCCGTCGCGTTTGACCACCATCAAAGGCACCTGCTCCATATATTCGTAGGTCGTGAAACGCTTTTTGCACTTCAGGCATTCCCTGCGCCGGCGCGTAGAGCTGCCGTCCCGCGTCAAGCGGGAATCGATCACCTTAGTGTCGTTATGGGAGCAAAACGGACATTTCATCGCTTAAACTCGCGTACAGGGGAAATCTTCGCGTGATCTCATCAACCCTTTGCCGGACCCCATTTAAATCAGAGGGATCATCTTTATGGGAAATGGCTTGATCAATCAATTCCGCGATCATTTCCATCTCTTTGTCTTTCATGCCGCGGGTTGTGACCGCCGGCGTCCCGATCCGTAGACCGCTCGTGACAACCGGAGAGGCCGGATCAAAGGGAATGAGATTTTTATTGACGGTGATGCGCACCTGATCCAAAACATGGGCCGCCTCTTTTCCAGAGATGTCCTTCTTTCTTAAATCCACCATGAAAAGATGATTGTCTGTGCCTCCCGTGACCACCCGGTAGTCGCGGTTCGCCATCTCTGACGAAAGCTTCTTTGCGTTCTGGATGATCTGGGCTTGGTATTGTTTAAATTCCTCAGTCAAGGCCTCCTTGAAGGCGACGGCCTTGGCCGCGATGACGTGCATCAGAGGCCCTCCCTGGGTGCCAGGAAAAACAGCCGTGTCGAGCTTCTTGGCGAATTCCCCCCGGCAGATGATCATCCCGCCGCGGGGGCCCCGTATTGTCTTGTGCGTCGTGGTTGTGACAAAATCCGAGTGAGGAACCGGATTCGGATGCAACCCCGCGATGACCAACCCTGCAATATGGGCCATGTCCACAAAAAGATACGCCCCTACCGAATCGCAAATCTCCCGGAATTTTTTAAAATCAATGATCCTCGAATACGCCGAGGCGCCGGCCACAATCATCTTTGGCTTATGCTCTTTGGCCAGAGAATGGATTTCCTCATAATCCAGCATCTCCGTTTCCCGGTGGACTTTATAAGTCACAATACGATAGGTGCGTCCGGAAAAATTGATTTTATGGCCGTGCGTCAAATGCCCGCCGCAGGCCAGATCCATGGCCAGGACGGTGTCGCCGCTCTTGAGGACCGAAAGATAAACCGCCATATTGGCCTGCGAACCCGAATGGGCCTGCACGTTGACGTGGTCGCCGCCGAAAAGCCTTTTGGCCCGTTCCATGGCGAGGTTCTCCACCACATCCGCATTCTCGCAGCCGCTGTACCAACGGGCGCCAGGGTAGCCCTCGGCGTATTTGTTGGTCAAGACCGACCCCTGGGCCTCCAGAACCGCCTCTGAGACAAAATTCTCCGAGGCGATGAGCTCCAGATTATCGTTTTGTCTTTTGATCTCTTTCTGGATGGCCTGATAAACTTCCGGGTCTGTCTTTTGCAGATGGTGCATGCGTTCCATATGGGGTCACACCCCATTTCGATAAATAATTTTGAATTAGGAAATGGGGTGTGACCCCATACTCATCTTCTCTTCCACCGCGCGGATCTGATTAAACCGCCGCAGATGCCGCCCACCGGCGAACGGGGTCTTAAGCCAGGTCTTCACAATACTCATCATTTGACGGGCAGCAACAAACTTGGATCCCAGAACCAGCACATTGGCATTGTTGTGCTCCCGCGACAAAAGCGCGGCCCGGCGGTTATAGCAAAGCGCGGCATAGACCCCACGCACTTTATTGGCCACGATGGCGTTTCCAATCCCGGTCATGCACACCAAAATGCCCCGGGAATCTTTCCCGGAGGCCACCTTCAAAGCCACCTTATAAGAAATCTCAGGGTAATCACAGGGGACCGTATCCTGGTGCGTCCCCACATCAAAAACGCTGTAACCCTGCTTCTCTAAAAAGTCTTTGATTTTATTTTTGAGACGATAGCCTCGGTGGTCCGCTCCGATGAAAATTTTCAAATGATCTTCACTATCCTTTGGATAGCCTCCTTAATGACCGACAGACATCCTTCGTAAACGTCCGATGGTTTCCCGATGGGATCCGGGATATCCAAATCCGACTCACTTCCTTTGGGAAGGTGAGCAAACTCCTTTAAGAGATAGACCCTTTTTTCAATCTCCGGCGCGATTTCTAAGACCTGCTGCCGGTGCTGGCGCGTCATCACCAGGATCAGATCGGCCTTCTTCAATAAAAGATCCGTCACGGACCGGGACTCGTGCGCCGAGGCATCCATCCCTTCTTTTTTAAGGATCTCCATGGTCTCCGCGCTCGCCGAGGAGCGCAGGAAAACCCCTGTTCCTGCCGAGAGGATCTCCACATCTTCTTTAGGGCCCAGCACCTTTTTGAGCAGATATTCTGCCATCACGGAACGGCAACTGTTGCCGGTGCAGACAAATAAGATGGTCTTTGTTTTTATGATCCGGTGGACCTCCTGGCCGGAGACGCTTCCTTCCCGGCTGACGGTTGGCGTCCCCACGGTAAAATCTACGATCGTAGAAGGGACACCCAGACGGCAGCTTCCTGCATCCAACGCGACATCCACCAAACCATCCAAATCTTTCAGGGCCTCCTGACAACTGGTCGGGGAAGGCTGCCCTTCGACGTTGGCCGAGGGCGCGGCCAAAAGGCACTGGGAATGAGCGACTAACCTTAAGGCCACCGCATGGTCAGGAACCCGGATCCCCCATGTTCCCTGCGAATCCTTGGCAGGGACGATCACGGTCAAAGGTCCCGGCCAAAACTTATTAATCAATTTGTATAAGGCAGGATTATTATAAGAGGTCAAATGCAAGATTTTGGTCGGCTTATCAATCATGACAGAAAAGGGTTTGTCCTCCGAGCGCCTTTTGACTTCCTTAAGCCGTTCCAGGGCCTTCTTATTCCCAAAATCAGCTCCGAGGCCATACACGGTCTCGGTCGGGAAAATCACGAGTCCTCCTTCCCGAATCATGTTTGCACAAAAAGCAATTTTGTCAATCTCTGGATAAAATGGATCAACAGGGATAATGCGTGTCTTCAAAATAGGCCACCCTGACTCATACCTTGATCTTTAGGATCTTTTGTCTTTGAGCTTCTTGATATTTTTTTAGCTTCTTTTCAATGGTCTTATCCGATAAACTTAAAATCCTTAACGCCAATAAAGCGGCATTCTTGGCCCCGGGCTTGCCAATCGCCACACAACCCACCGGCACCCCCGGCGGCATCTGCACCGTGGACAGCAAGGAATCCATCCCCTTGAGGGCCGTGGTTTCAACAGGGACACCCACCACCGGCAAAAGCGTACGGGCCGCCACGACCCCCGCCAGCGCTGCCGAACCACCGGCCCCGGCAATGACCACTTTAATCCCGCGGGAGCAGAGCGCCTCGGCATAACGGTCTGTCTCTTGGGGAGTGCGGTGCGCGGATAAAACCCGCATCTCGTAGCCTACGCCAAATTCCTTAAAGATATCCGCGGCTTCTTGCATCGTGGCTAAATCCGACTGGCTGCCCATCATAATGGCAACTTCGATTTTCTCCATGCCGTCCTCTGCTCCTCCTTACCTTAATCCTTTAATCCTTCTTGTTTTAAGTAGGCCTCCATCAAAACTTTTTTTTCGGCCTCCTCTTTGCGTCTGGCATCTTCCTCCAAAATTCTTTGGCCGATGTCCCCTCGGAAAAAACATTTCTCAAAATGGATTTTTTGAACAGCCTTGTACGTGTTTTCCCTGGCCTCACAGAGATCGCGGCCCAAGGCGGTCACTCCCAAGACACGTCCCCCCGCGCTGACAATCTTCCCATCGGATTTTTTCGTCCCAGCATGGAAGACCACGAGGTCTTTTTGATTTTTCAAAGCCTCCAGGCCCGTGATCTCTTTTCCTGTCTCATACGCTCCGGGATAGCCGCCGGAACTCATGACGACACAGACACAGGGACGTTCATCCCATTGGGGCGGCGACCACCAGCCCAAGCGGCCCTGGCAGCTGGCCATCATCAAAGCCACCAAATCCGTCTTAAGCCGGGGCAAAAGAGACTGGGTTTCCGGATCCCCAAAACGCACATTGTATTCTAAAACAAACGGCCCGTCTTTGGTCATCATCAATCCGACATATAAGACCCCCTTAAAAGGATACCCTTCCTCTTTCATCCCTTTGAGCGTTGGGGCAATGATCCGGGAGGCGATCTCCTTGAGCAGCTCGGAAGAAAGCCAGGGGACCGGAGAACAGGCACCCATTCCTCCGGTATTGGGGCCTTGATCGCCATCAAAGATCCTTTTATGATCTTCACAGGGGTCCAACAAAACAAAATGATTACCGTCGCAAATGGCCAGCACAGATATCTCATCGCCCCGCAGATACTCCTCAATCACAACCCGGCTTCCGGCCTCTTTGAAAATTCTTTTTTCCAGGATCTGTTCCAGGATTTCATCGGCTTCTTCCAGGCTATACCCAATGATGACGCCTTTGCCAGAGGCCAGGCCGTCGGCCTTAATGACAGCGGGAGAGGCCATCCGGTTAAGGAGGGCGCGTAAAAACGGTTGGGCCCTTGTCCGAGTATCAAAGATGTCAAAGCCCCCTGTTGGAATCTGATGGCGGCGCATAAACTCCTTGGCAAACACCTTGCTTCCTTCCAACTGGGCCGCTTCTTTAGAAGGGCCAAAGATCCTTAAGGCCTCTTTCTCAAATTGATTGACAATACCCGCGACCAAAGGCGCCTCTGGGCCGACCACGGTCAGACCAATACGATTATCTTTGGCGAACTTAAGAAGCCGCGAGATGTCGGTCGGCTCTATATCCACGCACTGCGCCAACTCGGCGATACCGGCATTCCCAGGGGCACAGAAAATTTGTCTGACCCAGCGGTTTTGTTTGATCTTCCAGACCAAGGCATGTTCGCGGCCGCCGGAGCCGATGACGAGGACGTTCATAAAAAAATTCTCAATCGTTACTAAAGTTGCCCACTATCAGGATATCCGCACCCTTGGTTAGGTTGTGAGGTAAGGGTAAAGTAGTGAGTTAAGTTGTAGGGAGTGGGTAGTGAGTTTTTAACCCACTCCTTAACCTCACGACCCAACTCACTCCTTAACCATAACCTCACCACTTAACCTGGTTCACAATGTCTTGATACTCAGCATTTAGCTAACCAATTACAACCTTTTCTCTCACGGCGCCAACAACCTCTCCAATCGCCCAGTTTTCAGCGCCTTGGTCGGATAAAAATCTTTGCACACCATTGACATCGCTCTGAGACACAACCAAAACCATCCCGATCCCCATATTAAAGGTGGTAAACATCTCTTTCTCGCTCAAGCGGCCTTTTTTCTGAATCCGCTGAAAGATCTCCGGGATTGTCCAGCTTCCATTTTTAATTTTAAAACATTTACCATCAGGGACAATCTTGGTGAGTTTTCTATAATAGGCGCCCCCTGTCAGATGGGCGATGCCTTTAATCCTAAATTTTTCTAAAAGAGGCAAGATGACCTTGACATAAATCCGAGTGGGCTTTAAGAGTTCTAAAGCGTATTCCTTTTGCTCAGCGAGCGAAAATACCGCACGAACCAGCGAAAAGCCGTTGGAATGAAGCCCGCTGGAAGCCAATCCAATGAGACGATCCCCTCTTTGAATTTGTGATCCATCGATGATCCTGGTTTTTTCCACCACACCCACGGCAAATCCCGCCAGATCATACTCATTGTCTTTATACATCCCGGACATTTGGGCGGTTTCGCCCCCTACCAATGGGCAGCCTGCCAGCCGGCAGCCTTGGGCAATCCCGCGGACGACCTGCCGCAAAACACTGGATTTTAGTTTACCACAAGCGATGTAATCCAGAAAGAACAAAGGTTTTGCGCCCATGCACAGGATGTCGTTGACGTTCATGGCCACGAGATCCACCCCCACACCCTCGTGACGGCCGGTGAGCCTGGCAATCAAGAGTTTGGTCCCCACCCCATCGGTGGAAGAGACCAAAACCGGCTCCCGGTAGTCTTCTTTAGGAAAGGAGACGAGCGATCCAAAAGCCCCGGGATGCTGTAAACCTAAGTCGGTCTTCGTATCTTTCAAGAGATGCTGAATCCCCGCAACAAAACGCTGGGCCTTGGAGATATCGACACCCGTGGATTTGTAGGTGAGTTTTTTAGGCATTGAGCAGTTTATCTTAAAGTTAGAAGCTAGCCTTCAACCTTCAGCTTCCGGCTTCTTTGAGATAATTGTTTTGAAAATAGCTTATATTCTTTTTCATCCAAAAAAAGTCGAGAATCAATAGGCTCACATCGACGTTTCGTGATCCTATTAATAGTTCATGATCCTATTCTCTCCCACCGCGCGTTCTGGTGGAAGTCATATTACTACATTCATTACCACATTAATATGGTATTCCTTATTTCAGCTTTGTCCATCGCGCATCACGGCCACAGCCCAGGATTTTTAATCGCCCTTCTTTTCTCCAACGGTTCATGACGATGCGAATCATATCCCGGCTGACGCCCGGACAGGCCTTTTCGAGATCGGAAATAGCGAATTCCTTTTCAAGGGAAGCGATGGCGGCTTCAATAAATTCCGTTTTTGCCCCGCGCGGAGTTTTCATTTGCCCCACACGGCTTTCAAATTCTTGGCAGGCCGTCTTCAAAATATACAAAAGATAATTAATGTAAGGCCACGGACCGTGCTTGCCTTCGTGCCAGCGCTGGGAGCTTTGTTCCAAAGTTTCGTAATAGCGTTCCTTATTCTGTTCGATTAAGCGTTCTAAACTGATGTAACGGCCGACCTCGTAACCGAGCGAGTAACATTGAAGTAAAAAAATGAGCCTTGAAACGCGGCCGTTGCCGTCTCGAAAGGGATGGATACAAAGGAAATCCAGATTAAACGCGGCCAGGGCAATCAGGGGATGGACATTCTTTTCTTTTAAAGCATCCTGCCAGGCTTCGATGAGTTTCCCCATAAAAGCAGGCGTTTGGGAAGCCTCAACGGTTTTAAAACGCACACGCTCTCTTCCGCGCGGCAGCTTCTCAATAATATCCACGTTCTTTTCTTTGTATTGGCCCGCATCCCAGATTTCGCCGCGGCTCATCTGGTGGAGTCTGAGAATCGTTTTTTCGGAAATGGGAATTTTGGCGCCTTCCCGATGAATCCAATCAAGAGCGGTCCGGTAACAGCGGACTTCTTCTTCGCTTCTGTCTTTCAGGTGGGATTTTCCAAAAACAATGGTGGCAACCCGTCTCTTATCAACCACCACACCTTCAATCCTATTGGAAGAAACAGCGCTTTCAATCAAGGCGTGCTCTCTTAAGACTTTCAGCTTCTGGGGGGATTGCTTGGTAAAAAGCTCCTGCTTTCCCAACGCCTCGCCCAAATCCGCCAGATACCAAGAGGTGGTTGTGGGGATATTCTCAATCGTCTTTTCAAACTGTTGGAATATTTTCAACTCTTGTCCTCACAATCTGCGGCACCCATAGGTTCGCTGAACCTGAACATGGATGCCCCCTCACAACAACTTCTCCCTCACATAATTGACCCCGTTTTGAAAGATCCTCGCGCCGTCGCCCAACGGACTTTTCTTTTCCAGCCTCGTCCAAAAAGGATGCTGGGTAAAAAGAAAAAGCCTCTCGGGATGCGGCATCAACCCCAGGACACGGCCGGTCGGGTCACAGATCCCCGCAATATCGTCCACCGAGCCGTTGGGATTTTCGGGATAGCGGGGGGCCTTTCCTTCGGGGCTCTGATAACGGAACACAATCTGATTTTGTTGTTTTAATCTCTTTAAGACCTGATCGTCCTGAGGGACGAATTTGCCTTCTCCATGGGCCACGGGCAAAAAGATCGTCGGGGGAATCCCTTTTGTCCACACACAGGGGCTTTCGTGCTTTAAATGAATCCAGCGGTCTTCAAACTTTCCCGAGTCATTGGTGGTTAGGGTGGCTTCTTGAGAGAATTCTTTTTCTCCCTCGCGATTCATACCCGGCAAGATGCCCGCTTTGACTAAGATCTGGAACCCGTTACAAATGCCGATCACCAACTTGCCGTCATCAATAAACTTTTTTAAGTCGTCCCCCAAGCCCAGGCGCAATTCATTGGCCATGATCTTTCCGGAGGCAATGTCATCGCCATACGTGAATCCTCCGGGAATGGCCAGGATGTGATAGTCGTTGAGATTTCTTCCCTTGGAGAGAATCCGATTGATATGCACACATTCGGCCAGCGCACCGCAATACTCAAAGGCGAACTGGGTCTCTTGATCGCAGTTGGTGCCGGCGGTGCGCAGGATCAGGACTTTAGCGTGATGGGACATCTTCAAGATTTAAAACACTGAATCCCCCATAATTCGTCTTAATAACGGCTTAACACTGGGAATATCCTCTTTTATCGTTTTCCAAACCACCTTAATATTGACACCGAAGTATTCATGAATCAGTTTATCTCTCATGCCGGCGATTTCCTTCCAGGGAATCTCTTTATGTTTATTTTTGATAGCTGAGGGTATCTTCTTGACGGCTTCCCCTATGATCTCCAGTGCTCGAATAACGGCAAAACAGGTCTTCTCATCCTCTTCGAATCCTCAAAGGCCATCCCTTCCGTGAACTGCTCTATCCTCTCTATGGCTTGAGAAATATCAACCAGATAAGGCTTTGTAATGAAATTACTTGACTATTTCTCCATTCCGTTGGATGATTC
>CAZUJQ010000072.1:0-10427 GCA_964620805.1 uncultured Planctomycetales bacterium
GAATTTCCCAGGTTGGTTTTATTTAATTGATGAGCAATAGCGAATCAATTAAATAAAAGAAAGATTAAAAGATGGAGTGATATTGTAAATTCCCTGAAAGGGAATTTACTTATATATTATAAATTCCCCGAAGGGGAATTTATTTATTTTCAGTTAAGACTAATATTATTATTTTATACGATCTAAATATTTCTTCTTAAACTCAGCATTGTCTATTTTAATGTAACGCTCCGTTGAACGAATACTGTTGTGTCCGAGAAATTTCTTTATTTCCAAGAGATTAAATCCTTCCTTCACCAGCCTCGTGGCACTTGAATGCCGGTATAAATAAGGCCTGAGACGAAACTGAGGGAATAATCCCTTTAGCCGGTCGCACATTTTATTGATTCCTGAACGTGTGATATTAAAGGCGTTTTTCTTCTGTTCTTCCATGCAGAAATACTGTTCCAAGATATAACGCACCTTTTCATTAAACACAAAAACGAACCATTCGTTCTTCTTTTTATTGAAATATTTTCCTTCCAGATTATTTAGGTCTATGTTTTCCCGTCTCATGGCTTCAATCTCAGAAGGCCGCAATCCCGTATAAAATATGAGATAGAATATGGCCTTGACTTTGAATATCATCCAATCATGCTTAAAGGAACATTCCACCATTGGGATAATGCTGTCCTCAAAATCTTCCCGCGTTATGGCGTCGGGAATTGTTTTCTCCTCCGGCAGCTTTTTGGGAAGCCTTAAATCCATTCCTTCAAACCTGATAAACGTACTCACCGCATCCCTGTAACAATTGATCGTCTTATTCGTATACTTCTTTTTCAAGGCCAGAAAATAATCTTCAACGCTGTCAGCGGTAATATCGCCGTCTACAGCTTCGAAAAAATCCTGAATACGCTGGATATAGGCCTCCCGCGTGTTATAGGCATAACCGTTAACGTCCAGCCATTTGGTGAATTTTTCGATTCTTTTTTGCAATAACGGCTGCTTTAAATCCGTCTTTGTTGTTTTCGTTACCGCACATTTTTTCATCCTGTTGCACCTTTCTGATCCTGACCCAGATCGCCTCCAATAAATCATATTCGTATCCGATGAGTATGCCTTCTTTATAGACAGGCTTACATTTTTTCTGCTTACGCAGTATCCGGCATGACTCTTTGATAACCGGACTTTTAGACCATCTCTCAATTCTTTTCTCTGCCCTCTTCCTGAGACGACAAAGTCTATCCCGGTATCTTTTGGTTTGCCTTTTTGATAGATTGTTTCTTTTGAGCATCTGCTCTATTTCGCAGGGGCTCAAGTCCAAGAATGGTGTCGAACTCATAAGCCATTTTTTTCTCCTTCTCTAACTATTAAAATTCTTAACAATTTTCTTCCCTTGTCCGTTATGCATCTTCCTCTTGCCTGACGAATAACATAACCCTGTTCAACCAGAAACCTCTCGTAAATCTCCTCATAATCCGACTGCGGGACTCCGGCAGCCTGACTTAAGTAGCTTGCACCCATCGGCTTTTCATTCTCCGACAGTGTCTTTAAGATTTTTATGTCTGTCTTTGTCAGGCCATCCTGAATAATTCCAGATTGCTTCAGGACCTCGTTCATGTCGTGGACAACCAGTTGCTTCAGCAGTAGGGATATGGCTTCCCTGGGAATCCCGCGACTGTTTTGCGCGATGACTGAATAATCCCGCCCATTTACTTCAAACGACCTGTAGATAGAATCCTTATAATTCTTGATGATGGTTTCCAGTTCCGCGGGCGCATATTTCTCAAGCGTAATCTGAATTTGAAACCTCGAAACAAACGGCGACTGTTTTCTGACCAGGCGATCCTTGTCCGTCGTAGCTCCGATCATGACAAACGGCCTGATTTCCGCATCTCCGTATTTCCATTCCTGAAGTATCGGCAGTAAAACGTTGGCCACTCTCGGAAAATTATTAATCGTATGAATTTCATCGAGCATAAAAACCGTCAGTTTTTCGCTTGATTGAATGAGGTTAATAACGTCCAGCAACTTATCTACGTCATCAAGCTGCTCAGGCACTCGATAAATGAAATTTGCGTTGAGCATATTCGCCGTAATCCTGGCCAACGTCGTTTTCCCGCATCCTGCCCAGCCGTTTATCAGAATATGAACGGGACGCAGCTGCTTTATAATTTTCATTGCGGTTATAATTTGTTCTTTGGCCTGTTCCTGGCCCACATACTTTTCCAGACAATCGGGTTCATACAAGATTTTATTTTGTGCATTATCTGGTTTATACGGTTTGATTTTGTGAGCTTCCAGCATCTGCTCTTTTACGATGATCGTGGGGACTTCATCTTTTGACTGTGACTTAGTAATATCGACAAACCGCAGAAGCCTGCCGTCGATCAAATCAAAAGCCGGACGATTTTTACCGTCCTTGAAGTCCTCATCGTCACAAATAAGATATTCTAAACTTTTAAGTAAACTCATAATTCTGCCTTGCCTCCTTCGTCTATGATTATCGGTTTATGTATGTCGCTCAATTTATATTTGATGATTCTTAGCCGCGGGAAATCCAACTGTGCCTTTTCTTTATCCCGATAGACCATGAAATCGACAAAATTCAATCTGTCCCACTCTTCCTTGTTGTATTCGGGCTGATAACATACCTTTGGCAGCGTGCCCTCTCCCTGCATGTTTGGATCGAAAACAATGAGGTCCACATCCTCGGGACAATGAATGTTCTTTTCCAAATTCGAAAGTGCTATGCTTTTTTTTCTTGATAACATAATGCCTCTCCTTTCATTGATTCCATCCCCATGAAATTTCAATACCAAAGATGAATAGTCGTATTCTTAAACAAAACTTTTTATAACCCAGAACGCACAACGAGAATCGAAACAAAAACGGAATATCCAGCACCGAGTAAATGTACAGTGCCTTTGAGTGAACCTGCTGACTGTTCATCGAGAATTCAAATTTCATTTTTCTCTCAATCCTTCCTTCTGCTCAAACGGATAAAAACCATAACTGCCATAAAGGCCCTGAAGCAATATGTCTCTTAATTTAGGATAAAATTGATAGTCCCTCATAATTCTTCTCTGGGCTTCGTTTAATCCATACCTTCGGATGTACCAGTGCACCCTATATTCGGTTCCGGTTATCATTTTCATTTTTACCTGTTCGTGTCGGCGAATTGCCGATCAACGCTCCGACTATCAGATACGACCTTATCATTTTTCGGCTTATCCTTTTCCGGTTTCGGAGTTTCTTTTTGCTTCGATTCCTTTTCATTTGGATAGCAATCCTTTATCCGTTTAATGAATTGATCGTAATTCATGCCTCGCCCCCCCCTGCACGCTCACACGGTATCCTTTATCATCCGTCGGCACGATTTCAGATTTTTCGATCTTGAATCCCAAATTGGGATTCTGTTTTTGTTCCGCAACCCATGCTTCAGCGGCCTCCTTATTCGGGAACCAGGCAAAAGACCAGGCTCTTGATTGTCCGTTGTTTGCTCTGGTTACTGGATTTCTGTCTTTTGTGATATGGTTTTTCCTGCATATAACCCTAACGCCGAGAAAATCCAGATAACCTCTGCATTTATTCCCTATCTGAAAGCCGTCATACGGCGCTTCAAAATGGGACAATATGCTTGTGCATTGCTGATATTTAGCCCTTAATCCCCTGCGTTCCAGCTTCCTGATAACTTCTTCACGTTTATACTTTCCCATCGCATCCTCACCCTCCGTCGCAATAAAAAAACCTCACTCTTGTTTTGTAAGAATGAGGCGGACACGTATATAAACGCTTATTGATTCGGCAGCTGGCTGTCCTTGCAGCGAAGGACCCTTTAGCTTTGTGCCCCACTCTTACGAATGGTTTACCTTTTCGTCATTTTTCTATTTCAGCAGAATTCCGTTACCGTTCATCACCTCCGTTCATTTTCATCGTTTGTGCATCTGCTTTAAATTTTACATGCGATGGAAAAATGACAACGTGAAAAAAACAAGTATGCCTTCTACATGGTATTGAGGCAGTCAAATTGTCAAAGAGCGGATTAAAACTAATTCTCGTAAACGGATTCTATAAATTCATCACCGTTGCTGTCTGCCGTAACCTCATCCTCTTCGCAACCTTCAATGTCAAAATCCCTTACCCTCACCCTGACATTACAGCCTTTGGGTATCTTAACGTCCTGAATAAGTCCGCCGTCAACGATTATGATGATTTCCTGTTTCGCAGCTTTACCCATTCGGATCACCTCCTTATTTTGAATCCATGACCTCATAGTCTAAAATCTCTGTATCCTCAACTTCGGCTTTTGTCGTGGTATCCACAAAATTGTAGTCGAGTTCATCCAGTACTTCGGAAACCTCGATGTCTTCGTCCACATTTAAAATTAACTTCACCTTCAATTCCACCTGGACTTTTCGCATTTGATTCACCTCCTCACAAAACCTTGTGATTGCCTGTCTGAATATAAGTAAGCCAGTTGTCCACATCCTCAATGGAACAAAAAATGTGATGTTCCGTTTTTCCGCCTTCCTCCTTCATGCTTTCATAATCCTTTGATTCGTCCTCGTACAAATAATTGACGATATTCTGAATCTCTTTGACGGGGACATCCTCTTTCTTCAGGCCGTTGACCACCACTTCCGCGCCCTCGATGTCCTGTTCCGCCTCCGATATTCCCAGCGCCTCGAATACAAGATCGGCAAGATCGCATGTTACGTCTGCCACATCGTCAACTGTTCCTTTTTCCTGACGCTCAAAATAACTCTGGATGGCGTCTCTAACTTTCAGTCTTAATGTTTCCATGACTTCGGCCTCCTCTCTCGGCTGTTATTTGATTTCTCTTTCTTCTTCGCCTAACAAATTGACAATGCAATTTGCGCATAAACCGCCGTTTCCTGTTTTGTACGCCTTATCAGCTTCCTGTTGTGAATCGGCAATGACAAACAATCTGCCGTTCCACAGACAGCCTCCGCATTTTGCTTCATCGGCAACCGTGAATAATCTTGACATTGGCTTCATCCCCCTTTCTAACGGCGTATCCGCTGAATCATGGCCGTCTTCGAAACCGTCCTGATAAAGTTTTTCCAGGATATTAAGTCTTTCCAGATCCGTCCCTGCTTCTTTGATCGCCTTTAGATAGGCATTGATATATTTATCAGCCATATTGCACCGCCTGTCTTTTGGTCATCAAACCTGTACTTCCACATAAGGTCTCTTTGTTTCCTCTTCCTGGACATATTGGCCGTCATAAAAAGTGCTGTCTTCAAAACGGTCAACGATCCACTTTTCATTTTCTCCGTCCCATGTAAGAAAAACCCCCGTTGCGAATACCTGATCCCCGTGTTTCAGATAAACTTTCTTCATTGTCCTGCCCTCCTCTAAATTTTGACGATATATTTTTCGTTTTCGTCTATTTCTATATCGCCAGCGGGCTCATATTCAAGCTGCACCGCTTCCTTTGACTTCTTTAACGCTTCCTTTTTGTTCTTTGCCTCAACGATAACGTTGACTGGAAGTTTTCCAGCAATGGAATACTTTGTCATTTTAACCTCCGATCTTTTAAACCATGACCGTATCTGATTATGATCCGACAACCTTTAAAGCCCGTTCCAACAAAGAAATGACCTCTACCGGAGCAATATGGGGATTATCAATTTCCTCCCCATATTGCCGCTTTAATTCATTCAAGGCTTCTTTTATAGCAGACCTGACAAGATTCAATTTACTTAAAGCCTTTTCCGTTTTCTGATTGATATACTTCCGTTGCAAACGGGCCAGGATTTTCTTTACCTCACTAACCCGCAATCCCGTGTGATAATAACGAAAAAATTCATCCGTAATGGCCTGGACAATGCTCTTGATATCAGTGTCGAAAACCTCATTGATACGATCCAATAAAGCACCACTGGATTGACGTTGAATACTGTCTGCGCTCTTGCCAATAAGGTTCGGCAGCTCTTCCAGGATAAAAGCCTTCAGATAATCAAACTGGTCCCCCCGATACTGAACCGCTTCGGCCATGTGCTGGGCCTCGATGCTCCGACTTTTCTCCATGTGTGCAATACGTTCCGCCGTCTTTCTGACGGCATCGATATTGAATACGGCCCGCTTAAAATGCTGACTGGCCATATTCAGTAAATCCTGCGCTTCTTTTGTTGTGTCCATTTTTATCCCTCCGCAATTAAATAATGACCGTTTAATTCCTTCTCGGCATAATCCTTAGCCGCCTGAAAGGATGAGAAGACCATATTGTGCCCTTCCTCATCCGTAATAATCTGCGCCTGCATGATCGTTTCATCACACCACCAATTTAATAAGATAAACATCCTGCCCTCTCTCTCTTTTACGCCCAGACAATGTCCAGGCTGTCTTTTTTTAATCTGCAAGGCTTTCTTTTCCGGCTGGGTTTTAGAATACTTGCATAGTAAGAAGTCTTATGGCCGCACCGCGTGCACCTTACGATGGCGATTTCCCCGCAAACATCTTCTTTCCTGCCGATAATTTCAAACTGCCCCCAGCATTGTGGCATTCCAGAATAAAACCCGCCGATGACCCCGTGATAATATTCGACCAGTTTCATCTTTTAGGCCCTTCCGTTAATAATCCTCTGGCAACATAATGGTAAATTTTTCTGTTTCATTTTGACCGATAAAGACCTTTTGCTTTTTCCCGCTCGGCAATTCAATTTGTCCGTCAAAGAGTGTGTCAAAATTCTGGAAATTATCGCTTTTCCTTCGGACAATTCCATTGCACTGATTCAATAAGTCGATGATATTAGAGATGTTTATCTGCCCTTCGGCGTCCATATATCCGCACTGGCTTAATAAATTTGTTGTTACATAGTTAAACAGGCCCTTTTCCCATGCTTTATTGATCCGTGTTACGTCAAATAAAATACCGTCCTCTTCCGCCTAGCTGCTGGTGTACTTAAAGACAATGTTTTCATCGTCAAACATTTTTAAACCTCCTTTTATACATTCATCTGTTGGCCGTCTTCCAGGAATTCATATTCATTGATCCTTAACGTTTCCCCTATGGCCTCATCGCCGGTTAGATTAAAATAGGATTCTTCCAGTTCCCTATAAATTTCATTCCCCAGGTCCGCCCGTTCCTTTTTGATATATTCCTCCAGCCTGTTTAACAACGGCTGGATATGGGAAGGCGCGGGCTGATTATTTTCATCAACGTAAACCTCCGTTGAAGTCGAAAAATAATACCGGTGATTATGTTTTATGTATGCCGTGATGTCGCCGTCTTCTTTCTGCCATTTCAGAAGCGCCCGGGATTCGGTTTTCAGTTTATGGGCGGATAAATACTGATCGATATTAACCGTTGCCACAAAGCAAGCGCCATCCCCTTGACTTCCAAAGCCCGAATAATAGATTTTCACGTCCTCATAGCCCAGATTTTTAAGTTTTGCATACCAGTCTTCTAAAGCCCAGTCATCCCAGCCGTCATAATCAACGTTGATGTGTCTATGCTTATCCAGCATTTTCTTTTTCACGGCTTCGGATAGTTCATCGAATTGATAAAGGCTTATTGTCTCTTGTCTCATAGGTTCACCCCTCCTTAGACATTGTCTGATTTCTGCCCCTCCTGATATTCCTTCCTTTGCTGGCAAAGTCTTAAAGCCCGTTTTATCACGTCCTTTTTCTTTCGGTGTTCCCTGAATCTGATCGTTTTCGTTTGCTTTCCGTGCCATTCATAAACCCATGAACAAAACTTTCCGTTTTTATTCTTATGCACCGAATAGGCGCAATACCATTGCCGAAAGCCCTTCTTTTTCGGCACGCGATAATATTTAAAATTCGCGCCCTTTGGAAAAACTCTGGAATCCCCGACCAGGCATTCAGCCAAGCCCGTTTCACTCAAAAGTTTTCTGAATATCTGATTTAATTTTTCATCCATATTGCACCGTCCTTATACATCGTTTAATCGGGCCTTATTAAACCCGTAAAGAATCCCCGCTAATTCGCTATAGCGCCGAAAGTCGGGATGGCTTAAGTCAACGTCAACGAAATTTGAGCCCTGAAGGATTCTTTCCTTAAGGCTGCTGAATTCCCGCGTTAACTCCATCAGATTTCTTGTCTGTTGCCTTAACCGTTTCATATTGCCCCGCCTTTTATTCAATGCTGAACGGCACGCCGCTTTTAATTGCCGCTATGGCCTCCTGCGCCGAAATTTCCACGATAACCGAAAACATCCCCGCCGGAAAATGCACGTTTTCGGGCCTGCAAAAGATAACCCGCTTATATTCCTTTGTTGTTTCCGTCTTAAAGGGGACCTTGTGCTTTATTAAGCCCTCAATGATCCTGTTCCAGTTATTCGGGGAATCTTTTCCCCTGATCGTTATGACGCTTAAATGAATAAGCATTTTCCGCCGTCCTTTTGTTTCCCTGCCTTTACCCCGCCAGAAGCGGGGTTTCACTGGACTTTCACCAGATCATCAGAAGGCTTTTAACTTAGGCTTAACTTCCCGCTCAAATAAATTTCAGCGTTTTTATTGCCTAAAATAACCTTGTTGACTTGCGATCTGCCATCCACTATGCCCGCAATCGCCCTGTTGATCTGATTGTAAATGCCCCATCCGTTGCGCTGATTATCGACACTTTCGGGCCCTTCAATATAACGGATTGCCAGGCTCTGGATTCTGTTGTTAATTTGCTTATTGCTGTCTCGATCCCAATGGGCGCTATTGGCCTCCGTGTTTTTAACCTCATACGCCTGAAAGTCATTGACAAGCGCTATTTCTTCATCCTTTGACAAGGCCGCCTCTTTCATTTTTCGCCATAAGTCAAAATTATTTTGCTGATAATTGTTAAAAACCGTATTCACCATTTCATCAACGGGGATATCGCCCACGTGCTTTTTTCTGAAGGCAATTATCGCCTGGCCTGAATAAAGCCCGTTAGCGCATACATGCCTAAAAGCCCCGTACATGAACGAAAAAGCCCGTGTCCTATTGTAAGAATTTTGAACAACAAGGCGCTCGTCCACGATATCGGGCGCTTCATCCGTCCCTAAATTAAACCTTCGGCCCGTGTTAAACTCGGCATAGGCATATTTGCCGTTGCCATATTGAAAAAACCGCTTCAGATTTTCAAGCCCGAATTGATTAACAAACGGCCTGAAGGCCTTCTCATTCGGGACCAACTCATAACGTTTGCTTACTTCGCTTATAATCCGTCCCGTGCTGCCGTCAATAAGATGATACTTTCCGCCTTCCGCCTCGACTTTGCGGACGGGATAACAGGCCCAATCTACCGCCCTTTGTTTCCGTTCAAGTGTATTGTCCATTTTGACACCCTCCTTTGTTTAGACTCCGCCTTACTTTAAATTTGCCCGATTCCCCGATTTTAACAACGTGAAAAAAACATGTATGACTTCTACAGGGTGCTTAATTCCCCGTTTCCGTTATTTTTTGAATTCTAAATAAACGGTTACGGGCAGCCCTGATCAAGGCCAGATCCCGAAGGTCCTCGATGGCCTGGACTTCCCCCGTCTTTTCATTCTTGACGGTCTGATTGCTTATGTTTAGGCTGTATCTTTGCCCGCTGTACTCGAAAAAGTAAATATGCATCAATCCGCCTCCCTTCTTAAATATGCCTGAATACGTAAACCCCGCCGCCTGAAGCCTCCGCGCTGAAATAGTCATTGATGAAAAGGTCCCTTGCGAATTTCTCATAATCAATATAAAATTCTAAATGTTCGGGGATTTCATAGCATTCACGCATCAAGTCTTCGGCAAATTCCTCCTCGCTGCCCCATTCCCCGCTATAGGCCTCCTCGAATCCTTCCGCCGTTGCATAATCAAGGCCAACATAACCCGCATAAGCCGCGAAGGCTTCCCCGTGTTCCTGGATCAACCTGGCCAATTCCGCGATTTTCCCTATGCTTTCGTATTCATCAAGTCTTATTCCCTCGAATCCCTCATAATCATGGATCGCCCATTCTTCCGCGAAGGGTTCGGGACTTCCCTTTAACATTTCCCTGATTTCCGCCTGGATTTCTTCCGCCGTCTGATCGGCGTCAATCCATTTCCCGTATAACTTCCCCGCGTTATAACTTGCCAAACAGGCCACGTAAATTTTCGGTGTATCAGTTAAGGTCCTCATGGATTAACCCTCCTTTATGAAAAAGAAATTTCCCCTGCTGATAATTTCCATTTAATCAAAACTTTTAAGGCTTCCGTGTTCACGTATTCCCGATAATTGCGGGCCTCTTTGTCTATTTCTTCCTGGCTCTTTGTATATGTTTGTTTCATGGCCTTAACCTTCCTTTTAATACTTCTATTAATCTTCTTACTATAAGATTGACGCGCAAAATGCGGTCCGTCAGGCCCCCCAGCCAAAAAACTTATTGCCTTAACCTATTGATAAACATTAAGTTATGACAATTTTAAAAAATAATTTCACCGGATAAATAATTATAACCTTAAGCAATTA
>CAZUJQ010000072.1:10527-11979 GCA_964620805.1 uncultured Planctomycetales bacterium
ACGGGAAAAGCCGTATTTTGAACCCCTGAAAAAGCCTGGTATACTTAAATGTTACCCGCCCCAAAAATCCCCCTTTTGATTAACCTTGAAAGAAAATAATCCCTTTAACCCAAACTTTCCCCTTATTGAGTAAGAAGGACCAGGCCTCCGTTGCCTCTTGCCCCAATAGGAAAGCCCTTCATTTAACTGGAGGGCTTCTTTTTTGTAAGGTAAGAGTGATTGAACGGGACCAAGACATGAACGCGCCCCGACTTCAGGCCACCATTCCGCATAGTTAAAAACTATGCGGACAATGTTTTATTGATTATCAATGAGTTATGAGAAAAAGGACAAAAAGGGGAGGGGTTTTATTTAGCAGAATAAAGGGCAACGGCAAAAAATGCCCCTACTATATTCTTTTATCATAAAGTTGGAATTAAATGGAAGATAATGAGTTAGAGTAGGAATGATACTTTGGGGAGGTATATCAAAGGACTTCGGGGCTGTTCAAATTGCGCAGGCGGGCCATTATGAGCCAAAGAAGGGCCTTTCTCAGGGGGCTGGTCAGCGACGGGGATTATATGGATTTCTGGCTGGATTTGGGGACGAAATAGCGGATTTCGTATTGCTGGCCAGTTACGGCGGAAATTTTATCGGCAATGGGAATAAGGCTGTCTACACGGTCGATATCGGCGCCGATCATGGGGAACCACTGGTCCCCATTTTTAAATCCCATGATTCCCTCATGGCCATCCTTATCCTTAGCCACGAAGGCGTATAATTCCACGATTCTCAGGTACTGACCGTTTTTCAGTTTGGTGTTCATGGGGCTATGGTTTTCCGTCATTCAGGGCGGTGAGGACAATCTTTTCCAGTTTGTTTAAGTCTAACGGCTTATGAACATAATCATGGACGCCAAGGTCTTTAGTTTCATTCATGATATTTTCCGTCTCATATCCGGTGACAATAATGACCTTTGTATTGAGCTTAAATTCTTCCCTGACCTTTTTTAGAATTTCTTTGCCAGACAACCCAGGCAAATTATAATCAAGAATGATCAAATCCGGATTTTTCTCCTGAATAACACGGATGGCTTCATTGCCTTCACTTGCCGCAAAAGTTTCGATTCCGCGCTTTGTGAAAAATTTTTGTGTGACTTCAACAATGTCGATTTCGTCATCGACAACTAAAAGTTTTGGCATACCCCGTCCTTCGCAAGAAATCCGTATAAGATAAATCCATTATATAGATTATTGGGGTATAGGTCTATCAGAGTAACTAAAAAATTAAAAACTAAGGGGATTTAGGGGCAGGGGTTTCGATGTACAATTTTGTATATTTTTCGAGTTCTTTATCTTCGGAAGAGATTGCCTTCGCATATTGCTGCGGCGTAAGATAGGTTTGGGGCATGAGAAAATTTTCCCGGTATAACTGACATTTGCTTGGTTTATCGTCACTGCGGTTAACGAATTC
>CAZUJQ010000073.1:0-11912 GCA_964620805.1 uncultured Planctomycetales bacterium
GCTGCTATGTTGCTACAAACTCGGGAAAGACCTGAAACATTTCCTTGACTCAGGGCTTTGGGGATGGTATCATTTATTTCAGATTATATACAATATTGTATATAATCAGAAATTAATATGCGTTTTCAAGACGTCTATAAAAATCTTGTCGGGAAGAGATATTATGTTTTTTCCTTTGAGGATCTCTCTATTCTCTATCCCGGTGAAAATCGAAGCACCCTCCGGCAATATTTATCCCGTTGGAAGAAAAACGGCTGGATCGGGTCTCTAAGAAACGGCCTTTATGAATTGACATTCCCGGAAGGCCGTAGCATACCCGACTTCTTTATGGCCAACAAAATGTATGCGCCTTCCTACATTTCCCTGGAAACAGCCCTTTCCTATTACAGTATTCTTCCGGAGGTCTCGATGGCCGTTGTATCGGTCACGCCTAAAGCCACGCGGCGTTTTAAAAATGCCCATGGGCTTTTTATCTACCGGAGTATCCGATCCGAGGCCTTTCACGGATATGGAATTGAGAAACACAACGGTTTTGATGTCCTGATCGCGGAACCGGAGAAGGCGGTTGCAGATTATCTTTATTTTAAAACCCTGCATGGCAAGAGATTCGATTGGGATGCCGAACGGCTCGATCAAAAAAGGCTGGCCCATCTTAATAAGGCAAAACTCGATCTTTATGTCGGGATGTATCATCTTAATTTAAAGGAAGTCTTATATGCTAAGCGCTGAAGCCTTGATCGCTGAGGCCCAGCACAGAGGCATGCCTGCGGGAAAAATGCGCGGAACCCTCCGCGAATATCTGCAAGTCCTTATCTTAAAGGAAATCTACAAGCTGACAGAGGGAAAAAAACTGTTCTTTACCGGCGGGACGTATTTAAGGCTTATCCATCAAACAAAGAGATTTTCCGAGGATGTCGATTTTAATGCCGGAAAAATGAAGAAGGATGAGTTTGAGGGGCTGATCGAAACGGTTCAAAACAATCTTAAAAAAGAGGGCTTTGGAATTCAATACACCTTCAGACATTGGGAAAATCTTCTTGCGGCAGAGCTTGTTTTTCCGGATATCGAAAAATTCTATGGGGTTGTTTCCTCTTACGCACGAAGAGAGGGGATCGTTATTAAAATCGAAACCAATCAGCCACGCTGGAAGATCAAAACCGAGTCATTGGTGGTCACGGGGTTTGGACAGATGTTTCCCGTTGTCTGTACCGACCGGGGGGCTTTGTTTGCGGATAAAATCGATGCCTTAATTAAGAAAAATCGGGTTCGGCATCTGTTTGACATTATGTTTATGCTTTCCCAAAAATGCCCCATTGATACGGGCGTCTTAAAAGCGCTGGGAATAGAAGACCCGCCTTTAGATGTCATTCTGAAAAGAGTGAAGTCTTTCTCAGCCGCGGAACTTAAAAGGCAGGCTGAATCCTTAAGACCGTTTTTATTTGAGGAAAGCGAGGCCGAACTGATTGTCCATGCCCCTCAAATGATCGGGCAGCTTATCGAAAGTTATCAAAAATGAAAGCTCATATAGAATGCCCCCCTACCAAAATATCCTCATCGTCCGCACCGATCGGATAGGCGATGTGGTCTTGACCACGCCCGCCATCGCGGCCTTAAGAAAAGCCTACCCGAAGGCCCGGATTGCGATCATGGTCACGCCCCAGACCCAGGCGCTGGTTATGGGCAACCCTCATCTCGATTCGATTATTGTCTTTGACCGAGAAAAAGCGCATAATGGTCTTTTAGGATTATGGAGATTCATCAGGGAGTTAAGAGGCCAGAAATTCGACCTGGCGGTCGTGTATCATACAAAGAAGATCACCAATCTGATCTGTTTTCTGGCCGGGATTCCGGCCCGTTTAGGGTATAAAAACAATAAATTCGGCTTTCTTTTGACCCTTCCCGTTAAAGACGTGCGCCCGCAAGGAACCCGGCATGAAACCCAACTATGCCTTGATCTCTTAAAACAGATCGGGATCCAGAAAGAGGAAATCAAACCTTATGTCCCTGTCAGCCCCAAGGCCGAGCGGTGGATCGAGGGATGGTTAAGGGAAAATTATATTAGAGAAGATGAGCCGCTCATTGCGATTCATCCCGGGGCCAGTTGCATCTCCAAACGCTGGCCGGCCGAGAGTTTTGTGCAGCTCATTGAAAAGATCTCTCAAAGATATCCGGTGAAGGTGCTTCTGATCGGGACACAGGATGACAAGTCTCTGGCATTAAAGATTATCTCTTCGTCTCCGCAAGGATGTGTCGTGGATACAACCGGCCAAACCACGGTGAGCCAACTGGTCAGCCTTCTTAAGCGCTGCCAGGTTCTGATTTCGAATGACTCCGGCCCGGTTCACATCGCCAGCGCCTTGGGCATTCCGGTTGTGGCGATCTTTGGCCGAAATCAAGCGGGGTTAAGCCCCACCCGCTGGCGGCCGTGGGGAGAGAATTCCGTTGTGCTTCATAAGGAGGTGGGATGCCCCATCTGCCTGGCCCATCGCTGTCCGATTGACTTTAAATGTCTCAAGGAAATCAGACCTGAAGAAGTTTTTGCCAGCCTAGGAAAGTATAAAACATTTCTTTCCTAGGCTGGCCTCCTCGCTTTGTTTCGCTTTGTGAAGCGTAGCGAAACAAAGCGAAACAGGGGGGCAAGAAAATCACTGGTAAATTATCGCCGAAGGTGATTTTCTTGAGGGTTGACGCGCTGCGTGGGATTGTGATAGAATGACCTCCGTTTTGGTCAAAAACCCTTTACCCGACGAGCCATATCTTTAACTTCCGCTATGAACTCATACGCTAGCGTCATTTCGAATTTTGCCAACAGGAAGATCCTGGTTGTGGGGGACGTCCTTCTGGACCAATACATCCGGGGAACCGTTTCTCGCATCTCCCCCGAGGCGCCGGTCCCCATTGTGCTGCAGGAAGGCGCGCCCTTCTACACGCCCGGCGGCGCCGCGAACGTGGCCAACAATCTCCGGAGCCTGGGCGCCAGCGTCCTTTTGGTGGGGAGGATCGGGGCCGATCAAGAAGGGAAAGTCCTCCTCAAAGAGCTAAGGAGTCGGAAGATTCCCACCCACGGCATTTTTGTGGATCAAGAAATCCCCACGATCCTAAAGACGCGCATCGTCGCCCACCATCAACAGGTCCTGAGGGTGGACCGGGAAAACACTCATGTCCCGACCGCCGGTTCCCTGATGAAAAGAGCGGGAAATTTTATCCATAAGAATATCGATTCCATGGACGGTGTCATTATTTCCGATTATGGCAAAGGCATGATCTCCTCGCCCCTTTTAAGGGAGATTTGTTCTCTGGCCATTAAGAAAAAGAAAATTATTACGGTGGATCCCAAGGTGGAACATTTTGCTTACTACAAAGGGGTCACTGCGATCACCCCCAACCGCAAAGAAACCGAAAACGCGATCCATAATATCAAGATCACCCATCCGGATGGGAAAAGACTCGCCGTCCGCGTGGACAGCCTCCGGAACGATTCCGAGATCGATCTGGCCGGCCAGGCGTTGTTGAAATTCTTGAATCTGGAATGTCTTTTAATCACGCTCGGCGAGCAGGGGATGCGACTGTTTGAGAAAGGCAAAAAACCTTTCCATATCCCGACCCGCGCGCGGGAAGTGTTTGATGTCACCGGTGCCGGTGACACGGTGATCTCGGTCTTTACCCTAGCTTTAACGGCAAGCGCGCTTGTGCACCATGCCGCGGAGCTTGCCAATTATGCGGCCGGGATTGTCGTGGGGAAAATGGGCGCGGTCGCGGTGACGCCGCAGGAACTCTCGAAGGCGATTGAAGAGAGATAAGGAGGCCTTAAGCATGAAAACCATCGGCGTTATCCCCGCTCGGTATGAATCCAGCCGGCTGAAGGCGAAAGTCTTAAGCGACATCCACGGCAAGCCCATGATTCAGCACGTCTGGGAACGCGCCCAGAAAAGCCGCCTTTTGGATGATCTTTTGATTGCCTGTGATCGCGATATCATCCTGCGGGCCGCCGAGCATTTCGGCGCCAAAGTCATTTTGAGCCAGTTTCCTCATTTTTCTGGCTCCGACCGGATCGCGGAGGCTGTGAGCAATCTCGAGGTGGATTACGTCGTCAACATCCAGGCCGATGAGCCGTTGATCTCGCCGGTTGTGATTGACGGGCTCGTTGAGTTGATGAAGAATCCAGACTGCGTCATGGCGACAGCCATTAAGATTTTGGATGACAAAACCGAGCTGGAAAACCCTAACGTGGTCAAGGTCGTCCTGGATCAAAATCAGAATGCCATTTACTTCTCGCGGTCTTGTGTTCCTTATAACCATCATCCCGTCTGTGTCAGGCCTCCCACGTATTACAAACATTTAGGGATTTATGCCTATCGCAAGGATTTTCTGTTGACGTTCGTGCGCCTGCGTCGGGGGGTCTTGGAAGAGGCGGAAGCGCTCGAGCAGTTGAGGGCCTTGGAGGCCGGGTATAAGATCAAGACCCTGTTAACCGACGTCCACACCATCAGCGTGGATACCCTGGAAGACTTGCAGCGCGTTCAGGAATACTTGAAAGATGCTGTCTGTGACTAGAACCGTTCCCTTAGGGAAGATCAAAATCGGAGCCAACCGACCTTTTGTTCTGATCGCCGGGCCGTGTGTGGTGGAAACACGGGAGACCACCTTGAGGATCGCCTCCTTTCTTCAAAAATTGACCCAACGGCTGAATATCCCTTTTATTTTTAAGGCCAGTTATGATAAGGCCAACCGCACCTCGATCGGATCTTTCCGCGGCCTGGGGATGGGCCGGGCCTTGGAGATCTTAAAAGAAGTTAAGGAGAGACTCGGCGTTCCGGTTCTAAGCGACGTGCACAGCCCTGAGGGAATGGAGGAGGCCGCATCAATTCTGGACGTCATTCAAATCCCGGCGTTTTTATGCCGGCAGACCGACCTTTTGGTCGCCGCCGGCCGAACGGGCAAGGTCATCAACGTCAAGAAAGGACAATTTTTGGCGCCCTGGGATACGGGAGAGATTGTCAAAAAAGTGGAGAGTACAGGCAATCGGAATATTCTTCTTACGGAACGCGGGACAAGTTTCGGCTATAATAACCTCGTGACGGATTTCCGCTCCCTGGCCATCATGCGCCAGACCGGCTATCCGGTCGTGATCGACGCCTCGCACAGTGTGCAAAGGCCTGGCGGATTGGGGAAGGCCTCCGGGGGGAATCGCGAGTTCGTTGGTCTTTTAGCCCGCTGCGGCGTGGCCACAGGATGCAACGGGGTTTTTATTGAAGTGCATCCCCATCCCGAAAAGGCCCTCTCGGATGGGCCGAGCACGCTTCCTTTAAGCCAATTGGAGGGCTTGCTCGTTTTGTTGAAGGGGATTGATGGGATAGTGAAACGTGGAAATAACCAATGACCAAGTTACAATCACCAAACAATTACCAATATCCAAATCCCAATCACCAAAAAGTTAGCTTATTGAAAATTGAAGATTGGAATTGTTTGGTTATTGTCTCTTGGTGATTGGTTATTTTTAAAGTAAGAAAATCCATGTCCCTCAACGACGCCAAAGAAGTGATCGAAATCGAGGCCCAGGCCCTGTGGGATCTGGCCAAACGGTTGGATGAGAATTTTCTAAAGGCTGTCGATGCGATCGTCGGCTGCCAGGGACGGGTGATTGTCACTGGCATGGGCAAGACGGGAATGATCGGCCGTAAAATCGCTGCAACCTTGTCTTCCACGGGAACGCCCAGCATTTGGATGCATTCGGCCGAGGCGGTCCACGGAGACTTAGGACAGGTGACGGGCAAGGATGTGGTGGTGGTTTTGTCCAATAGCGGGGAAACCGATGAGACGAAAACACTCCTTCCTCTTATAAAAAAGATCGGGGCAAAAATCATTGCCCTCACCGGGAATTTAGAATCCACCTTGGCACGCTACAGCGAGATTCTCCTGGATGTGTCGGTTAAGAAAGAGGGATGCCCCTTGGGGCTTGCCCCCATGGCTTCCACAACCACGATGCTGGCGATGGGCGATGCCTTGGCCGCCTGCCTCATCAAGCGCCGGGGGTTTAAGAGGGAAGATTTCGCTTTTTATCACCCTGCTGGCGCCTTGGGCAAAAGGCTTTTTCTCAAAGTCGGTGATATCATGCGGACGGGCCCGGCGTTTCCGAAAGTCCAGGAGAACAAAACCGTCAAAGAGGTGTTATTTGCCATTACCAAGGCGCGCTGCGGCTCTGCCTGTATCGTGAATCAAAGGGGGCGCCTTTCCGGAATTTTCACGGACGGGGATTTGCGCCGCCACTTGGAGACGGATCCCAACCTCTCCTTACGGCGAGTTAAAGACGTGATGACCAAAAACCCTGCGACCGTTAGCCTCGATCATTTGGCGGTCGAGGCCCTTCGAATCCTTCGGGAAAAAAAGATTGATGAGCTGCCGGTGGTGGATGGGTTCCATAAGGCGGTAGGACTGTTGGACGTGCAGGATCTGTTGAAGGCGGGATTGGTTTAAAAAGAAGAGCCATAGAAGTCATCAGTCATCAGCTAACTTGAGTTTGGCAAATTTTCGAATTTGTCGTCGGAAAAGTCTCTCGGATCGCAAAAACAGGTTTTCGATACCACAAAATTGCTTTCTCGACGAGAACTACCTGAAAATACGGCCCAAAAGCCCGAAAAAGTGCCAAACTCAAGCAGCTAATACAAACGTCTTTATCATTTTTACATTCGCTCGTCGCCAAGATGGCTGTATATGTAAACTTTTCAAGGACGTTTGTATTATCGGTCTTTAAAGCCCGACGACTGACAGCTGACGACTGAGGACTGATAGCTGAATGCCATGCTCAATCAGAACCTCCAAAAAAGAATCCAAAAGATCAAACTCCTGGCCATGGATGCCGACGGGGTCTTGACCAACGGCCAGATTATTTATGACAGCGAGGGGAAAGAAACAAAGAATTTTGATGTGCAAGATGGTTTAGGAATCGTTCTCTTGAAGAGAGCGGGATTGAAAACCGCGATTCTGACGGCCCGCGCCTCTAAAGCCGTGGAAATCCGGGCCAAAGACTTAAAGGTAGACCGGCTCTACCAGGATGCCTTTCCTAAAGAGAAGTTTTATAAAAGGCTTTTGAGGGACTTACGCCTGAAAGACGAAGAGGCCTGTTTTATTGGCGACGATTTACCGGATGTGCCGGTTTTAAAAAGAGTGGGGCTGGCGGTGGCGGTCCCTGGGGCTTGTGTCGATGTCAAAAAGGCCGTCCACTACGTCACCCGAAAAAAAGGAGGCGCCGGGGCGGTACGGGAGGTCGTGGAATTGATCTTAAAAGCCCAGGGGATGTGGTCGCCTTTGATCGCGAGGTTTAATCATGGATAGGAAAATCGTCAGGAGCGCGCTCATTTTTTTCTTTACTGTGGGCCTGTTGTATGCCCAGCAAGAAGGAACCCAGCAGTTTGAGGGTTTCAATTTAGCGGGATATAAACAAGGAGGCCAGAAGGCCTGGGATGTGAAAGGCGATACCGCGGATATTGCGGGGACAACGATCACCCTCACGAACATTGTGGCCAATGTCTACGAGGATCCGCAGATGAACTTGACCGCAAAAACCGGGACCGTGGATCAGGTCAATGGTCTCATTCACTTGGAGAAAGATGTGGTCATCACCAGCGAAACCGGAGCTCAGCTCAAGACGCAATCTCTGGATTGGGAACGCGCGAGAGATCTCGTAACCACAGAAGATAAGGTGTTGATCAAAGATGAGAAGGTGGAGGCCGTGGGAACCGGCGTTGTGGCTCATCCCAATTTGAAGACCGCTGAAATGCAGGAGGATATTACTTTAAAAATTAAAACCCAGCCCGAAGAGGCAGACTCCCAGATTGTGACGATCACCTGTGACGGCCCGCTGGAGGTGGATCAAGCCAAAAGCAAAGCGGTTTTGCAAAATAATGTCGTGGCCGTTCAGGGCAACCGGGAACTCAAAGCGGACCGGATGGAGCTGTACTTTGATGAGGAGACAAATCAAATCAAAGAGTTGATTTGCCTGGGGCATGTCATGATCAAGATGGGAGAGAATACGAGCTACTCCGAGAAAGCGGTTTATACCGCGAAAGATCAGAAACTTGTTCTTTCCGGTCAGCCGAAATTGATTTTGATGACGGAGGGAGAAGGCGTTGCACCTTTTGGAAACTAGAAACCTGGTGAAAAGTTACGGCGGCCGGCGGGTCGTGGACGGTTTGAGCATCTCGATCGGCCGTTGTGAGATCGTGGGGTTGCTGGGGCCCAACGGCGCCGGCAAGACCACGACCTTTTATATGACGATCGGGATCATCGCCCCCGATGAAGGAGAGATCATTTTTGATCAGGAAGATGTCACGGACAAACCAATCCACGAACGCTGCCGTCTGGGCATGGGGTATCTCGCCCAGGAACCGTCTGTTTTCCGCAAATTAACCGTGGAAGAAAACATTATGGCGGTTTTGGAAACCCTGGGCCTAAGCCCCCGCGAGCGCAAACGGCGAGTGGAGTCCTTGTTGGAAGAATTAAAGATCTCGCATCTGGCCAAATCCAGGGCCTATACCTTATCAGGCGGGGAGAGGCGCCGCCTGGAAATCACGCGCGCCTTGGTGACCAATCCTTCCTTTTTGCTTTTGGACGAACCGTTTTCCGGCATCGACCCCATTGTGGTCGCTGAGGCCCAGGAGATTATCTATGACCTTAAAAAAAGAGGCCTGGGGATTTTGCTGACGGACCATAATGTGAGGGAGACCTTGTCTATTACGGACCGTTCCTACCTGGTGGCGGATGGCCGGGTCTTGATCTCGGGTACGGCGCAGGATCTGATTAATGACCCGAAGGCGAAGAAAATTTATTTGGGAGAGAAATTTACAATGTAGAAATCTTATTACTCTCTACTTTCTCCTCTCTACTTTTATAAAGGATTGCCCTATGAAACTTGAAATCAAGAAAATCGACGCAACGCGGCGGGAATTGCACTTTGAGATTCCCAAAGACAGAGTTTCCCGCGTCCTCGATGACGTATATCAGGAGATCGGACGAACTGCCAAGATCAAGGGTTATCGTCCGGGAAAGGCCCCTCGCCCGGTCCTGGAGGCCCATCATGGGAAGTGGGCCCAGGAGGAGCTCATAAAAAATTTAATTCCGGAAGTCTATCGGGAAGGGATCCAGCAGGAGAAAATTGAGCCCTTGGATTTACCCGAAATTTACGATGTGGTTTTTAAAGACGGAGACCTTTTTTTTACCGCCAAACTGGATATTAGGCCTGAGGTCAGGATTAAAAACTATAAAGGAATCTATGTGAAACGAAACAACGCGCAGGTGACTGACGAAGAATTGACGAAGGCGCTGGAATTTCTTAAAAAAGACCATAAGTCTCCTGAGGCAAGCCTTGATGACGCCTTCGCCCGGGGTCTGGGCTATCCCAGTCTCGAGGCTTTAAAGGCTTCTTTAAAACGCCAGATGGAGGTGGAGCGGGACCGTCAAAATACGCTCAACGTCGAGGATCAGATCATGGAGTATCTTCTCAAAGAGGCCTCGGTCGTGGTGCCGGCCTCGGCGATCAATCGGCAACTGGAACACCGTTGGCAAGACATCCAGAAAAATTTGCGCTCCCGCGGCGCTCCGGAGGAGGAAATTAGAAAAAGAGAAGACGAGATGCGCAAAGAATTAAAGCCGCTGGCGGAAAGAGATGTAAAACTCTTCTTGATCATCGAGCAGATTGCGAAACTCGAAGACATCAAGGTCGGGGAGAAGGAAAGCGTGTTTCACAAGGTGATGGAGTTTTTGTTGAAGGAGGCCAATTGGACTCTTCCATAAACCATGCGCTCATTTAAGGAGGCAGAATCAATGGAAAAAAATCAAATCCTTGTTCCTATGGTGATTGAAAAAACCGGTCATGCGGAACGCGCCTATGATATTTATTCGCGACTTCTCAAAGATAGGATCGTCTTTATCGGCACGGTCATCGATGACACCGTGGCCAATCTGATCATCGCCCAGCTTCTGTTTTTGCAGTCCGAGGACGCCACCAAAGACATCAACATTTACATCAATTCCCCCGGAGGTTCGGTGACCGCGGGGCTCGCCGTCTATGACACAATCCAGTTCTTGAAACCCGATGTCTGCACGTATTGTATCGGCCAGGCCGCGAGCATGGGATCGATCCTGTTGACCGCGGGGACCAAGGGCAAACGCTTTGCCCTTCCCTACGCGCGGATCATGATTCATCAGCCGTGGGGCGGCGTGCAGGGGACCGCCAGCGATATTTCCATCCAGGCCAAAGAGATCATCCGGATCAAGGCCGAGTTGAATAAAATTCTGGCCAAACATACGGGTCAACCTTTGGAAAAGATTGAAAAAGACACTGACCGGGATTTTTTTATGAGCTCTACCGAGGCCAAGGCCTACGGGCTGGTGGATGATGTCATCGTGAATCCCAAAAAACCGTCATCAACGCTCTAAGAATTATCTTTAAGGAAACCATGAAAAGAAACCTGCTTTTAACCCCCGGGCCCACCCAGCTTCCTCCTCAAGTGATGGAAGCCTTGGCGCGGCCGATTATTCATCATCGGACCCCGCAGTTCCAGGACATCTTAAAAGAGGCAACGCAGAGGTTAAAATATGTCTTTCAGACCAAGAACGATGTCTTGATCCTGACCTCTTCCGGGACAGGAGCCATGGAGGCGGCAGTTTGTAATCTGCTTTCGCCCCACGACAAGGCCGTGACCGTGGAGGGCGGGAAATTCGGGGAACGCTGGAGTGAGCTCTGCCAGGTTTACGGGATTAACGCCAAAGTGATCAAGGTGGCGTGGGGCAAGGCCGTTTCGGCCGATGAGATCAAAAAGGAGCTCGATCAGGACAAGGACATCAAAGCGGTCTTTGTGACTTTAACCGAGACCTCCACAGGAGTGACCACCGATGTCCAGGCCGTTGCTGGGGTCGTCCGAAATACGCCAGCGGTTTTGGTCGTTGATGCCATCAGTGGTTTAGGGGCAACCGATCTTCAGACCGACAACTGGGGGGTGGATGTCGTGGTTGCGGGTTCGCAGAAGGGATTGATGCTCCCCCCGGGTTTGAGTTTTGTGAGCGTCGGCCCTAAGGCCTGGGAGCTCATTAAAAAATCCACCTGTCCTAAATATTACTTTAACTTGACCGCGGCCCAAAAAGCCGCCGAGAAAACCGACACGCCTTTTACGCCGGCGATTGGTCTTGTCGTGGCGTTGAATGAAAGCCTTAAATTGATCCAGGAATCCGGATTGGAAAATCTTTTTTCTTATTATGCGAGGCTGGCGGCCGGCACGCGCGAGGCCGCGAAGGCGATGGGGTTGACGCTCTTTACGGATGAGTCGTGTCTGTCGAATGTGGTGACCGCCATCAACGTGCCGGCGGGAATCGATGGAGAGAAATGTGTGAAGATCATGCGCGATACCCACGGCATCACCCTGGCCGGCGGGCAAGCGGAGCTCAAAGGAAAGATCATCCGTATCTCCCATATGGGCTGTCTGGATGAGTATGACCTTCTGGCGGGGATCGCCTGTCTGGAAAAGGTTTTGCATGAGATGGGACACAAGTTCACCTTGGGCGCGGGCCTCGCCGCGGCGCAGAGGGTGTTTAATGCGGAGTGATTTTTGGGGTCCAAATTCAGATATCAAGAATACTTGAGTTTGGCAAATTTTCGAATTTGTCGTCGGAAAAGTCTCTCGGATCGCAAAAACAGGTTTTCGATACCACAAAATTGCTTTCTCGACGAGAACTACCTGAAAATACGGCCCAAAAGCCCGAAAAAGTGCCAAACTCAAGAAGAATAAATGAGCCCTCGGGGAGTTTTTTCATCGGGGCTCACCCTGAGCGAGCCCGTAGGGCGAGTCGAAGGGTCTTTTGTCACAAGATCCTTCGACTCCGCCCCTCGCTCTTGCGAGGGGCTCCGCTCAGGATGAGGC
>CAZUJQ010000074.1:0-11776 GCA_964620805.1 uncultured Planctomycetales bacterium
GAAAACAGCATTCCAGTAAATACTCTGTTTCCGCCAATGACCCTAAGGCAATATTGGCAAATTGTTTCATTTCATTCCTGCCTTGTCTGCCTGTACCTTCTACAAGATTAGTCGGGATAGAAATCGCTGCTCTTCTCAATTGGGATGTTATCCCATAAATTTCTTCTCTCGGAAAACTCTTTGTTGCCGAATAAACCTGAAAGGCTAATTCATCTGCTCTCTGCCAAACCCTCAGCTTCTTATATCCTTTTTCCATAACTCCTTCCCTTTCTCATGTGACTTTGTGACCTGTGACTTTGTGACAAAATTGAGCTTCATTGTTGCAAAGTCTCACCATTCATTAAACACCAGCCCCATCTTTTTTCTGCGGTAAAAACCCGGGCTCAATTGTTTTAAGGGCCCATCCTCAAAATCGCCCCATCCCTCGTCGATCGGCGCGGTGATAATCCCGTCATGCGCGGCCCGGCGCTCGGCCAAGTCCAGCCCCACCCAGCGAAAGGCCTTCATCACCCCGTAGGCCAAGAGCGTCACAATCACCATGCAGAAGGTGAATTCGATGGCCGATTGGGCCATTCTTCGTTGGGATCCCCTTATCTTATGTTGCGCAGGTTTCTTCATGTTTTTAGTAAGGAGTAGCGAGGAGAGAGGAGAAAGTAGAGAGTAATATAATTTACTGCCATTTCTGAATCAGAGAATGGAGCATCGCTCTAATCTCACTCAACACCGCCACCCTCTTATCGATTATACCGGTAGGCAGTATGTTCTTAAATCTCTTGTATCTCCCTAACTCCCTAAGGCCTCAGCTGAAGATCCTTTAGAGATCCTAAAAAAATTCTTCGTCTCATTACCCAATTTCCTCTCATACCCTTCTTCCATATTCGCGCAGATAGAATCTAACGAACGCAGTTGATTCCCAGCTAATACTCTGCCGGCAAAACTCCTTTGCAAAATCGGCAAGTCTTCATTGAGAAAATTATCGAACAATCCCACCGCTTTCTGATAAACATTAAAGTCTTCAACGCTTTTAATTCTCTTTTCCATAAAAATGCTTTACTCTCTCCTCTCTCCTTTCTACTCTCTCCTGCTTCAATACCCTCTCCCCCCAAAATCCGTGACCCACCGCCGGCCACGCAGATCCCCAATGCGGCTGCGGATGTAAAGGATCTTGGGTTCTTCATCAAAGCAGGTTTTAAAAATATTGGCGTCGCTAAAACAGTCGTTACAGGCAAAACAGCCGGGGTTGGTGCAGGTTCTGAAGACCCTTCCGTCGGTAAAATTCGGCAGGCCGGGTGGCGCATCCCATGGCTGGCCGCTGCCGTTGCCGCACAGCCGACCGGTATCGTTGGTAAGCTGCATAACGCGCTGAATAATATCTGTCGTATCCTTGGTCTGCGTGCTTCTCACCATCTGGGTTGTGCCTTTTAATTTTCCTTCTTCAATCAAAAGAACCGTTCCGTCGCGCGCGAAGGTATACATCTGGGTATTCTCATTCAGCCCTGGCCGGGCACCTGGGCTTCGGTCATTATAGGTCTGATCAATATCTCCGGCCTGGTAGTCCATCACCCGGACGGTCTTGATAGGCACGTTGCCGGATTTCTTTCGCTCTTTATCAGCAGTGTATGTGAAACCGTCGATGTCCACCATTTCAATAATGTATTCTTCCTGGAGGTCGCCGTCCACATCCACAGCAAGATTTTTGTTCTCTTTGGGTTTGATGTTGTCGGAGGTGGCCTTGATCGCGTGCCACTGCCAGGTGAAGGTGGGGCGGTCTGCCGGTGGGACGATGTTGCTCCCGTCCCGGTACAAATCAAAGCAGGAAGCGCAGCTCACATCGAAAAGTTTATTCTGGGGCATATTGGGACTCTTCTCAAAGACGATGCGGCAGCCGAGCGGCTTCCCGCTGCTATCCGTCGTGCAGGCGGGATCCCAGGAGGCATCCCAGCGCGCCTGTTTGAAAGAATCAAAGTCAACCGGCGGAGGGGCGCCGTCTCCGATGTTGTATTCCTTAAATGCCGCGGTGGTCAAGGCAAAATGCTGGCCGTTGACAAAGACATCCATGACCGGGACATTCTGAAACTCGCCCCAGTCGATCGGCATGAAAAGATTCTTGGAGAAGGTGGCGGATGCGCCCATAATGAGCGGGCTGCGGGAGATGGCCCCGTATTTTGTGATCTCGCCGGCGGTGCGGTCTTCGACAAAGATAATGGTTGCGCTGTTGCGGGAGGCCTCTTTTCTTTCTGCGGATTTGAACGATTCGGCCATGGCCAGCCGCATGGTTTGGAACATGTGATTTTGCGCCAGGGCGGCATTGAGCGAATACCGCAGCATCACCGCCAGAATAAAAAGCAAAACCGCCCCGAATACGGCCAATTCGGTGGCGGTCTGGGCTTTGGTGGTCGACTTATGCTGTCTGTGATCTTTCATACAATAAATGTAGTATGCGCAAGAAGGAGCGAGGAGAGAGTAGAAAGTAGAGAGTAATGAAGTTTCACTGCCTGCCCTATCGATTATTTCATCCCAAACTCTTATTACTCTCTACTCTCTCCTTGCTACTCTTCTCTACTCTAATATACTACGGCCCGATAATCACATCCCCCTGTTTGAACTCCATCGTATCCGAAATATCCGTTCGGTTGGTCCATACCCCTCCCGGATTAGTCTGATTCACCATCCGGATCCGCATCTCCTGGTTTGAAATAAGAACGTGGCGAATCATCGTGTCGGAAGTCCGTGGATCGTATTGGTCTCCCAGATCATCGGCGGCTGCTTTCCAGCGGCCCTGAATCCCCCGCTTGACATAGGGGCCGGCGGCCAAGCAGACCCCAATGACAATGATGATGAGCATACTCAATTCAATCGTGGATTGAGCCCTTTTTTTAAACATGTTTTATTCCTTGTTCGTAAAACCCAGATTGACCAGAGAATTGGAATAGGTCAGCACCAAATCATCAAAAATATAATCATAACCCCCCCTCAGCTCCCGGGTATCCTTCCCAATATTCGCCCGAGTCGAGGTATAGGCCTCAACGAGATGGCCTGCCTTCGGGTCGACTTGTTGCGTGGCATTCACCAATGCGGCCCCCCCTCGAATGATCTTTTGCTCGGCGTTCTGCTGATTGCCGATTTGATCCGCGGTAATTTTGATGATGCCTTGGATTCCCCTCTTAAAAATCTGATTCATGGCAAAGAGGACCATGGTGACAATTCCAATTAAAAAAATATATTCGAGAAGACTCTGCGCACCTTTTGAGCTCAGCCGGCCATTTCTTTTCTCCCCTCGATCAATGATCATCTCTCACCAATAACCAATGACCAAGATACAATGACCAAACAATATCCAAACTTCCAATACCCAATTTTCAATAAGCTGTCTTTGACGATTGGAATTTGGATATTGGTGATTGTCCTTCGACTTTGCTCCCCGGCCCGCCGTTCCGGCGATAGCCGGGGCGGGCAGGATGGTTCGAAGGATGGTGAGCGAAGTCGAACCATTTGGTGTTTGTATCTTGATAATTGAAGATTATTCATTTCGCCTCTTTCGGCGGAAACTGGACACTTTGCGTGTTGGCTTCGGTCTTTTCTAGGAAATCTTTGGTGGCAACACCCGGCGGCGTGCCTCCCCGGAGCCCTACGGTTTCCGAAGAGTTTCGTCTGACTTCTGATCGTGTTTCCATATAATACGGCTCATATTCTAAGGGAACGGGCACCGGGCTCTCGGCATTAACCACCCGGATCATGGTGTTCCTGGCCTCATAAATCCGGCCCTGCAAAGCCCTTTTGACCATCATGGACATGGCCGAGATTACGGCCACGATGAGAAAGAACGTGATGGCATATTCGGGGATCACCTGTGCGCGTCTGGTTTCAAAATATTTCAACTTCGTTATCATAAGCGCCCTTTGCTTTGAACAAAAATCTTGCCGAGAAATAATCAATAACCAAATTGTATCTTGATTATTGGTCATTCAAAAAATATGGCTTACCCGAAAGTTTTCTTCAGGTAAGCCATATTTGCTTCGACTCTCAGGGATTTTATTTCTTTCCCCAGAATTCCTGCTCCGTATTGATGATCTCCGAATTGGTGAATATGTCGGTCAATTCGTCCGCCAGCAACATGGACCTTGTGGTTCCGTTGATAAACGTCTCATTGGTGAAACTGGCCGTGTTGGTAATCCTTGTCCAGTTGGTGTTCCCTACCGAGAATTGATCACCAATATCGTCGGAAGCACTCTTCAGACGTCCCTGCAGGCCTCTTTTGATGTAGACCTGGATGGACAAAAGCGCGCCGATGATAATGATAATCAAAATGGCGTACTCTAAGGTGCTTTGTCCTTTCATTTTTCTTAAGAATTTAAACATGGATTGACCTCCTTATTTCCTTTCAACAAATTAGCCTTATGATCAACATTCCGCAAAACAATTCCAATTATGGAACCGCCTTATTAGCGGGAAAGGCCTGCACCTGGAACCCGCCCCTCGCCCTTACCCGGTTAGAAGTTTCAAGCAAAGACACCTTATTGAGCCCCAACTTGACAGTCTCAACTACATCGCGATTCACGACATACTGAGTTTGAAGATAGTAGGGTTCGTATTGAAGCGTTGAGCCTAATGTATTGGTCTTCACCACCAGATAGTTGCTGGCGTCCCGGATTCTAGCCTGGATCGCTCTTTGGGCGTAGGTTTGCATGGCAATAATGGCCGCCACGACCAAAGAAATCAAAAGCGCATATTCTGCTGTATTTTGACCTTTTCTATTTTTCCTTGTTATGAACTTTCTAAACATTTATGTCACCTCCTAAAATGAATACCTTAAGTTATGGAGCCAATGGCCGGGATCCGCTCAAACGGTCGGCCATATTGATCATGGCGTTCGTTGTCTTATTCAGCACACTGTTATAGGCTATTCGAAAGGACCCTGGCAAAAAGACAATAAATGCAGCCACAACCGCTGTGACTAAAACTAAGTATTCTAGGGTCGATTGCCCTCGGCTTCGCCGCGAGGCGAGCCCTCTTTTCTTTTTTTTCAACATTCTTTCCTCCTTACCTTAGCTTCTTTTATCTGACTTGAGTTTGGCACTTTTTCGGGCTTTTGGGCCGTATTTTCAGGTAGTTCTCGTCGAGAAAGCAATTTTGTGGTATCGAAAACCTGTTTTTGCGATCCGAGAGACTTTTCCGACGACAAATTCGAAAATTTGCCAAACTCAAGTATCTGACTAAAAACGCCTCATCCCTTTGCCTTCCTCGCCTCATTTTACTTCTTTGAGTCTTTATTGAGGTTGGCTACGCGGGATTAGTTGTTTGCGAATTCCTCTTCTATCATCTTCTGGGTCGCTTGCACAAAACGAAACACATAGGTGCTCATGGCTACCATGGCCAATGAAACTAAGGAAACGATAACGGCATATTCTATCAGACTTTGACCTTTTTTTTCTTTCTTTAAATGCCTCACCGTATCCCCCTGGAAGTGTTCGAAAGATGACATTTGCCCTCCCTCTGCAACCCCAGAGGCAAGGAATTCCTTGAACCCGGGCTCTATTTTTAAAAACACCTTGCGGTGTGCAAAGCCGTTGTTAAAGAACCGTAAAAACCCGACCTAAAAGAAAAACCTTCCATAAAAACCTTACGGGAGGCCTTCTGATGATGATTTTGCAATTCAAACCACTTCATTCTTTAGCCTTTACTTGCGGTATGGCTCTCACTCGAATTGAGGTTTTTTAAGCAGAATAAATATAGCACTGTTTTTCTCCCTGTCAAGAGTGGATTATTATATTAATAGATTGTCCTAAGGTAAGGGGAATTTATCTCTCAATCGACATGATCAGACGTTTACCAGAATGGTCCAGAATATGAGAGCTATTTAATTTTTCTATAGCATATTCCAGATCTTGGCGGTAAGGGTAAATATCGTTGGGTTTTAAACTGATTTTGAGGGATTGACTATCCTTATCTAAGTAACCGGGAAGCTGGTAAAAACGCTCGATAAGCACCGGAACCTCAAAATTGGCATAGGCTTCAGGGAAAAAATGCCTCTGGCAGTATCGGTTAAGGACATTAAGTAGTATAATGATATTTGTCCAAAGGTCCGGCGATTTTCCTTCAACAAAAGAGAGCCCTTGTCGGTTTAATAAGCTTGTATAAAAATCAAAGGGGATTTTCGTGTTTTCATAGCCTCGCTTACTTTTCTCCTCGAGATTGAGTCGTATCATTAAATACTCCTGTAGGATTTTTTGAGGGGGATGTTTTTTCTCCATATTTGTAATTAAAATTGCGCCAAAAGGCTCTCTTGAGGCTTCTTCCTGGAAATGAATCAACCTAAGAGGTATTTTTTGGTTTAAAATAGAATTTTTAGGAATTATTAATTCCTTTTCGAGTGATTTAATAATTTTATTTCTATAATTAAATTCAAATAAATGGCTATTTGAAACAAATGAATGATTAATATAAGCTAAATATGCGGGATTTAATATTAAAATGAAGTAACGCTTTTTGTGTGGAATAGAAGCCAATAAAGTTAATTCTTGTTGATTTTCGTCCAGTAAACTTAACCTTTCCATTCTATTCTCAGGGAGATTCTCAAAGGCAGCAATTAATCGAGAAAATTGATTTGAGAACTCATTTTCTGTACTTTCAAATACTAAAATTGCAGAATGGACATTTGTAATTATTCTTTTGCTTATTTCATTAAATAATTTCTTTATTGAAATTGTATAAACAGATTGGACATTTTCTAAGTTTTTTATAATACGAAACTCAGTATCTAACAAAATCGAATTCTTGTTTTCTAGAGAAATTTTTATAAATCCCACCTCACAAAAAACCTGAGGGATTTCATTTGAAATTGTTAAAGATAAGTCTTTAATGCTTATTAGCCCATTAACTAAATTTGCTAGAGTCTCATACTCCATTTTGCCATCTAATCCGTTTACTGCCCACAATCCAGAGCGATTATAAGTTTTAAAATGTTCCAGGTTCATTATGCCAAAAATAGGGGAAAGGAGCAGCACCTCGCTCGTTATATTAATGTCAGCAGTTAAATTGGGGGTTGTATGTTTACTCATCATTCTACCCAGAATTGGGAAGCAATCCAATTGCCATTGAGCGGCCTTAAGAAAGAAGGCGCCCATACCGTCGTACAAAACTCTTCTAGCGTTAACATCGAGAATAAGTTTTTCCTCTTGAGGGATCATTTTTTTCTGCTCTGGAATTTTAAATCGACGGGTTTTCTTATCGGGAAGAGGGGTCCGTCCCACGGGATTGCTTAAACTAGCATTTTTAATGACCTGATTAATAGCTGATTTGGAAATTTCCATTTGAAATTTTTCTCGAATAATATCAACGAGTTTCCGGCAACTTAGAGCGGAATGGGCCTTTTTTTCAGTAAGAATAAAATCCACCATTTCTTGTTTTAATTTATAAATGACACCCATGTTAGATTCCTTTATGTAAACCCCGTAAAAAAGAAGGGGTAAACAGAATGGACATTTTTGAGATTTTCCTCACAGATGAAAGTATTTGTCAATATAACATCACGAAATTGGTAGTCAAGAAATTTGTTTCTCCTTTCGTGATATGGCGGTTAAGCTTTTCTTTGAAGAAAATAATAAGGCAGATAATAAATAAACAGGGAAATGATTAAAACGACTTCTAGACTCAGGAGATAGCGGGGCCAGGGGCCCAGATAATCGAGGAGTGATGGCTGGGAAGGTTTATGGCAAAGATATAAATAATTTGTGTCGAAAAGCCAGTTGAAAAATCCCACGAACCCGGCATAGACATTGGTCACAACCCACACACGACATGCGGAATGGAAAGTAATGGGCCTCCTCAGTCCGGCCGAAAGAAAAATCACGCCCACCAGAATGCATCCGTGGGTCAAAAAAAATTTAAAATAAATATAATCGGGAAATGTTACTCTTAAATCAGGAGTCATGACCGCCTGGAGCGTCCCACCCAAGCCCCAGAAGTAAGCAAACTCCCAGACCCATTGCGTGTGCCGCAACAACGAATAAGCGATCGCGAAGACCGCAAGATCGCACAATTGAAAGGGCAGCCCCCATGAATAATGCCAAAAACCTTTCACGATCGCGCTTCCTATAAAAAGGATTTCATTTCCTAAAAGGACACAGGCTAAAAGAAGGCTCATCGGTTTAATCCATCGGTAGAATTGGGAATGTCTGGCCACAAAAACATAGAACAAAGCTACAAGAAAAATAAAAGCCATCGTGGACAGATGGATGGGATCGAAGGGTTGAAAAATTTTTTCTTCAAGAGGAATCATTCAGTGAACCCTCTGAGCGGCTCATTTATTTGAGCTTGCCGCTTTCAATAATCTCTTTAAAAACATAAGCGCTAGGACGGATGATCCGTTCAAAGGTCTTATAGTTGACCTCGATCAATCCGAAGCGGGGGCCAAATCCCCAGTCCCACTCGAAATTATCCAACAGCGACCAGTAAAGATAGCCCACCACAGGAATCCCCTCGGCAAGGGCCCTTTCGAGTTGCTTTAAATGCTCAAGGATAAACCGCGCCCGGAAGCGGTCATCGTCTTCGGCAGTACCGTTTTCCGTGACCATAAGAGGCTTATTATATTTCTTCATCCAGCGAAGGACTTGCAGCAATCCTTCGGGATAAAAACCCCAGCCAATTTGATTCACATGTTCGTAATGCTTGTGGACAAGGTTACAATTCTCGCCAAACACCCCTAAACCGTGAGCACGGTCGTTAGTGACGAACTCTCGTTCGTAATAATTGACTCCGATAAAATCTAACGCGTCTTTAATTTGCCCCAGTGCATAAACGTTAACCATGAAGTGTCGCCAGAGGACATTCAGCTTGCAGAGGATGTTCGGAGTTTTCGGGCAGACTTCAAAAGGTCGCAAATGGCAGGCCAGCCCAATGAGAGGTTTTTGTGCCCCCTTGTAAAGCTCATGGATTATTTGATAAGCTTTTTTATGCGCCGCGATTAAGTTCTGAAGAACCTTCAAGGCCAAGGGAAACGAGCTTTTGCCCGGCGGCCATTTGGCCTTTAAATAACCGTAATAAGCCAAAACAACCGGTTCGTTGATGGTTATCCAGTATTGAACATCCCTGTCTTTAAGCGTCCCGACGATTTTTTGGACGTAACGGCAAAACCATGCGGGGGCCTTGGGGTTTAACCAGCCGCCTCGCTCGGCAAACCACAAAGGACTGGTAAAGTGGTGCAACGTCACAATCGGGACAAGGGATTTGGCGAGGAGGGAGTCCAGGACATGGGCGTAATGATCGATCGCCGAGGCATCAAAGATTCCTTCTCGAGGTTCTATGCGGCTCCACTCAATGGAAAAACGATGGGTGTTGTGGGACAGTTTTTGGGCGAGGGCAAAATCCTGATCAAACAATTCGTAATGACGCGTCGCCTCGCCGGATTTTTCTTTGAGGCGGCCATTGTTTTCCCACTGCCACCAGTCGTTATGGATATTGTTGCCTTCCACCTGATGGCTGGATTGGGCCGCGCCCCACAGAAAGTTTTTTGGGAACATTATAAAAATCCTATTTTAATCTGTGGGGTTTGTCAAAGAAAAGTTTGTGGATATTCGGGAATGTTATTTGTTTAATCTGGAAGGCTCAAGGCTTAAGGATTGCGCCAGAACCCCTAACACCGTACAGCCGATAAATACCATGCTTCGGATCGATTCGTCGATATTCAGGTGCTGGACAATAAGCATCGCCCCCACGAGCGAGGAAATCGCAATCAAGGCCCAGTCAAAAGCAATAATCATCACAAAGATCCCGATGAGTCCACCAATGCAAAATAAAAACCAGGGGGACTGGACCTGTTCTGTGGCCAAATAGAAAATGTTCATAAGAAAGTACCCGCCGCCTAAAAATCCTGCCAAGAGTACCGCAAGCCACTGAAAGGCCAGAGCGAAGACCGCTCCGAGAATACCGAAGAAAAGTGCAACAACGAATCGGGTTAATTCCCTCATTGGCATTCCCATCTCTAGAGGCAAAATCTAACCCTACCAAAAAGCCCAAAATCCCTATGCCTAACCAGAACATTTTCCGTCCCAGAACCAAAAGCAGCACGCCTAGAATGATTTCGTAGTTAATCATGGTGTCCATCCTACTAAGGGGCAAATGAAGAGAGGATTAAAAAAAGATTAAGCTAAGATTAAAGTTTATTCATCTTCAACGGGCGGGACCGGTCCTTCGGTGCCAACGCCGCCAAATGAAAAAGGCTCCGATGGGAAACACCCATCGGAGCCTTGCTGTTGTCTAGAATGCTAAAGAGATTCTTGACTCTGCCCTGCAAGGACCACAAACTACCTGGTCTGGTGCAGGGCAGAGTCAATCAACAATCGCCCAGCACTTCCATGTCCAGCGCGAGCGCGTCTCCCGGCTTTTGAGCCTCGTGAGGTGCCTACCCAGCGATTTTGTTGAGCAAGCCGTCCACTATCCGGACACGGTGCTTATTGGGAACGATGTCTTCGGCATTGCCAGAATCAAAAATCACCAAAAACAAAGAGCCGAGATTGAACGGATTTTATTAGCCGCGAACGAAAAAATCCCTTAAAGATCAGCTTCATTTATTTTCGCGATCCCGCCAATCGCTTGTTCAGTATATCCCGGGCAATAATCCGCGCCAGTATCCCAAGGCCCTGATCAAAAATTTCCTGTTGTCAAATGACTCCATCACCGCTTTAGGATCATCAAATTTTAATGCTTCTTCACGGCTAAATCCCGAAACCTTGAGCGCTTCCGGATCTCATTTTTCTGAAATCGGCCTGAGCTTCCCATAAAACGTCTTCGACAGCTTCGGTTGCACGACAGCGGATGTCAGTTGTGTCAGTAGAAAACGAGATCAACCGAAACTATGCCCAAACATCAGCAACCATCGTCCACAAACATCGCCTGCTTACTGACACTGACATCGATCCTTCGACTCGCCCCGACATTATGTCGGGGCTCGCTCAGGATTCCGTACCGCCAAATATTGGCGGGGCTCCATTTTTAGAAGCCATTTCAAAACCCCATGGAATTTCGGATTGCCCGCCCGAGATGTCTGGACAGTCGGGCCAGGGCGGATTTTGGATTTCGGATTGGCCGTCACAGATAATCTGCAATTCGCAATCCGAAATCCGCAATTCTTGAGTTTTGCAATGAGTTCTAAAAGAACCAGGTTAGCGTGCCTTTTTGGGGGATCAGTTTGGCATAAAGATAAGCCGGGCTTCTTCATCGGGGATGGTAACTAGTTTCCGATAATGGGACCACGCCAGGTTCTTAGGCAAAGATTCTGGCAGCGCTGTCGGCGTATTGGGCATAGTTTTAATTTCCTTTCCAGTTGAAAGGCCTGCGGCCCGCCAAGCGCATAGAGAGGTCTTTGAGCTCCTTTAAGCCGTAGATAATCAGGGATTCCTCATCCGTGGGATCAAATTCCCCTTTCATCATGTCGACAGGCCTTCCCTCAAGCGCGGCCTTCAGATATTGCTTGCAGTCATTGATGTACATGCAGACTTCGGCCTTGAAATTACCGGTCACAAGATTAATCTCCTCATTGAAGACCTCGATAGTTTTATGTGAAAAAACAATCTTTCTTTTATCTTCGTCATAAGGCTTTGCCAAGTCCAGCCGCAACAGCTCCTTATTGAGATGTCGACCGTCTCTGACAATCCGCTCTGGGTCATTCTCCCCCGGCAGGTAGTAAAAATCCGTCAGATACCGCAGACGGGCATCCTTTTCATAGACTTGAGTTTGGCAAATTTTTGAAAATATTGTCGTAAGAAGAAAGGCTTTCGAC
>CAZUJQ010000075.1:0-11454 GCA_964620805.1 uncultured Planctomycetales bacterium
GTCCCGTTGTGTTTTGCGCGGCGAGCGCGGGATTGATCTTCGCTTCGTCTCCAACGAGAATAATTTCCACGCCATATTCGCGCGCGGCCATCACTGCGCCTTCCACATCGGGGTTGGGATGTTCGTCGCTTCCCATGGCGTCAACGACAATCTTCACGTTGGCTCCTCTTTCAGCTTGCAGTCATCAGCCATCAGCTCTCAGTCTTTCCAAGTCTGATAGCTGACGACTGATGACTTACTGATTAAGGCTTTTTCTTCTTCTCTTTCTTCGGCTTCATCTCCACCACCGGCCGGCCTTTATAATATCCGCAAAAAGGGCACACCCGATGAGAGATCACAGGCTTACGGCAGTTGGGGCAGATCGCAAAAGAGAAAACTTTCAGCTTCCAATGAGTTCTTCTTTTTCGGCCCCTTTGTCTGGAATGTTGGCGTTTGGGTAAAGCCATGGCGGCTCCTTTGTCAACAAAGGTCACAAGAACACAAAGTCACAACGTCACACGTTAAGATTTTTTTGATCCTCGAAACTTGCGACTGGCTGGGTGACCTGTGACTTTGTGACCCGGTGACCTTGTGACCATTTTTCTTTATCTCTGACATCGACATTCTTCCCTATTAAGATTCGCCCCGCACTTAAGACAAATCCCCTGACAATCCTCTCGGCATAAGACCTTCACCGGCCGCCTGAGGATCAACTCTTGACGGATATCCTCTCCTAAATCGATGGCCTCCAGCCCCTTTTCAACGGGATAATCGAAATCGAAAATATCCGCCTGGCTCTTTTCCACCACATCCAAACACCGGGCGCACACAAACGAATATGTCCCTCGAACCTCTAAGTGGGCCAAAATCGTGTTCTCAATCTTCTCTAGGACTGCCTTAATGATTAAAAGAGAAATAGAATGGATATCGGCTTCTGATAACCCTAAGGATTCGGCAGGAACACTCTGAGTGAACTCTAACCCTTCTTGAGGGATATCTCGAATCTTCACTTTCATTTCCTTAATCGTTCTTTTAATTTCTTTTCCACAAAATCCGGGACAAAAGAAGAAAGATTCGCCCCTAAAGAGGCGGCCTCTTTTAAGAGGGTTGAGGAAAGGAAGGAATATCCTTCGGAAGGCATCAGAAAAACCGTTTCGATGGCCTCATTCAATCGCCGATTCGTTAAAGCCATCTGCAATTCGTATTCGAAATCCGAAATCATCCTTAAGCCTCGGATCAGGACATTGGCCTTTTTCTTTCTGGCATAATCGACCACCAGGCCATCGAAAACCTCCAGATAGATATTCTTGATGTTTTTGGTAGCCTGGCTCAACATCTGTAGGCGTTCGTCCACACTAAAAAGAGGCTTTTTGTGGGAATCTTTAGCCACGGCCACAATGACTTCACTAAAGATACGGGTGGCTCGCTTAATGAGATCGATATGCCCGTAGGTCACGGGGTCAAAGCTGCCGGGGTAGATGGCTGTTGGGCTCAAGGGATTCTCTCCAAAGAAGTAGAGAGTAGAAAGAAGAGAGTAGAGAGTAATCTGAGAATCCCGATACGACCTTAAATTGTATTACTCTCTACTTTCTACTCTCTCCTCTCTAACTTTATAAATCGCCAAAGAGGATGCTCCGTACTTTCTCTCCCTAACAAGAAAAAATCTACCTTCTGTTTTAGGTAGAGTCTCGTCTCTTTTGACTTGCGCAATAATAAAACAATGGGAGTGTACTATATCATGGGCCGATAGGGTTTTCAAGGCTTTTTTCCCCAGTCTTCTCCCGTAAGGAGGGTCGAAAAACACAATATCAAATTTTCTTCCCCAACAGGCCAAGTCTTTAATGGTGGCAAAAACATCTCCCTTAAAACATTGCATCGGGTCAGCGGGGCCTCCCCCGGGCATGATCCCTAAAAGCTTACAATTTTCCTCAATAACCTCCACACAGAATGGCTCTTTCTCTACCAGCACAACTTGCTGGGTTCCCCGGGAAAAGGCCTCCAGCCCTACCGCACCGCTTCCGGCAAAAAGCTCCAGGAATTTCATGCCTGTTACATCTCCCAAAATATCGAAAACAGCTTTGCGGATCAAATTCTGCGTGGGCCGGATGCCGTGCGGCATGTAGATGTTCTTGCCTTTGAGTCTGCCACCGAGGATCTTCATCGTGCATATTCCTTTAAGTAGAGAGTAACAGGGAGAGAGTAGAGAGTAATATAATTTAACGCCTTTCCTTATGACTTGCATTACTCTCTACTTTCTACTCTCTCCTCTCTACTCCACTGTCACGTTACCCCGCCGAAGCCATCGCCAAATATGCCGGATACCGTTTGCGGATGACCTCTTTAATCATAGCGTTGGCCCCTAACCGAAGCTGCGGATCGGCCCGCGTCAAGGCTAAGGCCTCCTGACGGGCCAACTCCAAGATATCCAATTGCGTAACTGGATTGGCCACCTTCAGCTCATTTAAACCGTGCTGCTGCCGGCCAAAAAACTCGCCAGGGCCTCTAATCATCAAATCCGCTTCCGCAATCTTAAATCCATCAGTGGTTGATAAAATAGCCTTTAACCTTGCCTGCGCGTCTTCGGTTGCCGGCTCACCGATCAGTAAACACAAAGCCTCGCCGCCTCCCCGGCCGATCCGCCCCCGCAACTGGTGGAGCTGAGCCAGGCCAAAGCGCTCGACGTGCTCAATCACCATCACCCGGGCCGCGGGCACATCCACCCCCACCTCCACCACGGTTGTGGCGACCAGAATATCGAGCTCTTTTTTCCGGAATTTATCCATGATAGCTTCGCTCTCTTGGCGCTTCATCTGGCCATGGATCAATCCCACTCGTACATCTTTAAACTCCTGTTTTTCAAAATGATTGAACATCTCGACCGCGGCTTTGAGGTCCAGTTTCTCGGATTCTTCCACCAATGGATAAACAATAAAGGCCTGGTCTCCCCTCTTAACCCCATCCCGCACAAGGGCGTAGACTTCCTCGGATCGCTCTTGAGGAAAATACCGGGTTTCCACTTTACCCCGTCCCGGAGGCAGCTCATCAATCACCGAACTATCGAGATCGCCGTATAATGTCAGGCAAAGCGTGCGGGGAATGGGTGTCGCCGTCATGATGAGGACATCCGCGTTGGTTCCCTTGTCTGTCAGAAGGGCCCGCTGGCGGATGCCGAATTTGTGCTGCTCATCAATCACCACAAAGCTTAAATGCTTAAAAGCGATTTCTTCCTGAAGAAGGGCGTGGGTGCCCACTAGCACATCAATGGTTCCCTCTTGGATATCCTGATAGATTTTTTCTTTTTCGGATTTTTTGAGTTGGCTCAAAAGAAGCGCCAGGCGCATCTTCTGGAATGGCCCGGTTGGCTGGCCAACGAACTTGGTCATGACCTCAAAATGCTGCCTGGCCAGAATCTCGGTGGGAGCCATAATCGCGGCTTGAAAACCGTTATGAAAGGCCGCCACACAACCAAAAAAGGCGACCAGCGTTTTTCCCGACCCCACATCGCCCTGAAGAAGCCTCAGCATGGGATGATCCTTCTTCATATCTTCGGCTATTTCTTTGATAACCCTCACTTGAGCCGCCGTTAACGGGAACGGAAACGCCTGAAGGAAATTCTCTAATAAACTCCCGGGGATCTGATGGACCATCCCCTGGCGATGAGTGATGCTCAAACGCCTTAAAATCACCGACACCTGAAAGAAGAAAAATTCTTCAAAGGCAATCCGCTTGTAAGCCTCCTTTTGCAGCACCGAGCTTTCTGGAAAATGGATGTGATTGAGGCTCTGAACAATATTTAGGAAATGAAATTTATCCCTGATCGAGAAAGGCAGGACGTCCCGCAACTGCCCGGCGTAAGATTCCAGGCAGGCTTTGATCACCCGGCGCAGATACCTCTGCGAGAAGCCGCGCGTCAAAGGATAAATAGGTACGATCCGCCCCATGCTTAAGGCCTCATCGTCTTTGCCAATAAGCTCATATTCCGGAGAAACCATTTGTAGACGGTCTTTGTAAATTTCTACCTTGCCGTAGAGCACCACCCGCTCTCCCACTTTAAAATAATTTTCCAAGTAAGGCTGGTTAAACCAGACACACGAAAGCCTCCCTGAGTCATCACTGACTACGGTCTCATAGACATGCTTTCGCGTGTACCAGCTGCGGCGGCCGCCGCGGGCGAGAATCTTTCCACTGACCGTTTGATATTCGCCGACTTTGAGCTTATTGAGGAGGGTCAACTGGGTGCGGTCTTCGTAGCGCCGGGGAAAAAAGTACAAAAGGTCCTCAACGCTTTCAATCCCCAGTTTGGCAAAGACTTTCTTGCGGGCTGGGCCGACGCCTTTAATGTACTGGACGGAGATGTCGCTGGGATTACGCATTCACCAAACCACTTCAACCTTTTCGTATTGAGAAATAAGTTGATCACAGGTGAGAATCCTCATATCGTTCATCTGCGCAGTGGCAATGATAATACGATCACAAGGATCATTATGAAGCAGTGGCAACTGTGCCGAAGCTATGGCTATGCTGCTCGTGATGGGGATATCTTTTATTCCATGGAAATCTAATGCTTTGGTAAACCAATCCAGGGGTGGCAAAGGCAATTCCAATCTGCTGTTACGACACTTAACGGCGATCTCAAAGGCTGTGATGGCGGATACGAATAAAGCGCCAGAGTTTTTTTCAACGGTCTTCTTCGCTTTCGCTGACAGTTTCTCCTGATCAGCTGCCAGCCAGAGTAATGTGCACGTATCCAAAAGTATCATTATGGATTGACCCCGGGGCCTTTACCTTGAAGACATCGGCCAATCACCTTCTTTGAGAGGCAAGGAAGGGTTTTCATGAAAAATGACTTTCTTCAATTTTGGGCTTTGTTGCAATGGATCTTTGGTCTTGTTCAAGGGTGAGAGTTCGGCAACAGGTATGCCGTTACGGCAGATCACGATGATTTCATGATCTTTTTCGACTTTAAGCAGAAGCTCAGAAAGTTTGGTTTTAGCTTCGTGGGTATTAACGGAAATCATAATTCCACCTCCTCGTCTATTAATACAAACGTCTTTATCATTTTTACATTCGCTCGTCGCCAAGATGGCTGTATATGTAAACTTTTCAAGGACGTTTGTATTAGTTTAGCTTAGCTAAATTATATAATACTCTCGATCTCTGTCAAGATTCACTTCAGCAAAAACACCCCGGCCACAACCAAAAGCATGCCGCTAAGCTTGGCCAACGTCACCTTCTCCCCCAGAAAGATCGTACCCAAAATAAAGGCAACCAAAGGATACGATGCCGCCAGTGGCACAACCAGCGAGGCCTCGCCGTCTTTGAGCGCGTGGTAGAAGAAAATCTGCCCTACAATACTCGCCAAAAACCCTCCGGCAATCAAAAGCCCCCAGCCCTGCGGTGGAACCATCAAGGACTCTTTAATCAAAGTGAATTTAAAGATCAAAAGCAAAAATGCCCCAATGACGACGCCCAACGACCGATAAAAAAGCCCGGCAAAAACCGGCGCCTTCGCCAGTCCCAGTTTCTCCAGAATCGGCGCGCAACCCCAGATGAACGCTGCCCCCAAAGCCCAATAAAATGGTTTCATGGATCTCCTTTCTCTGCTTCTTACCTCTCTACATCTTTACTTCTCTATATCTTATTTCTCTATTTCTCTGCCAATTTCTGGGAAACGCGCCCCCTCCACCAAACACTGCAGCACCTCCAGCTCATCCCGATCAAACCAGATGAATCCGCAAAAGATGCACTTATCGATCTCAATCGGATAAATGAGGCTGTAGAACATGTGGATCATACGCGTTGGATATTGGGTGCAGCGAGGACATTTTAAAAGGTTGGCCGTCTCAAGATCGATTTTTGTCTTCTGGCCAAAGGCCTTTTGACCCTCGTGGATTAAACGGGCCACCCTCTCAATTCTTTCCGGAAAACCCATGTCTTCCCGGATGATGATCCTTTGTACGTCGTTCTCCGGGACAAGAACGCCGCTGCAGGTTGGGCATTTCAAAACTGGCAGGCCCTCGTAATAAACTTCGCTTAAAGAGATGCGACAGCGCGGGCAAAGATCAAGGGTTACGGAAGAAATTCCCTGGCGAGTCCGGAATATTCCCTGGATCTCCCGGTCCTCATAAGCCGGCATCACGTTTCCCTCTTTCTTCTTGACCCAGGTCGTAGGAGAAAGCCAGTCCAAGGTCACGATTTTATCGAGCAGGAAAGGCCCGAGCCACGTCCCATCTCGATAGATCATCCATTCGTTCACTGGGTGCCGGCCTTGATCTCCATGAATCTCAGGGATTGTTTCCTTGGGCTTTTGTTGGTTCCTAAGGCTTCTTTCCAACGTCTGGATATCCGCCTTGGCCATATCCAGAAGGACTCCTAACCGTTTCTCTACGGGGGAATGCGTAGAAAAAAGATCCGGAAAAAGACCGCCTTGTTCATCCAGGCTGGAAAACTGGGGATTCACGATAAAGATCGCCTCAAGCTCTTCGCTGGACAATCCCGCGCCGCGCCAATGGTAAGCAATCGCATACAGGGCCTCGGCCAGGCTTAAAGGATCGCGCGTGAGCCGCACGGCCGCGGCATCAGCGCGAAACTCTCTCTGCCGTGAGATAAACATCTTTAAAAGAAGGCCCATCAACCGGGTGACTGATAAAAGGGCATACACCAACCATAAAAAGACGATGAAGCTCCCACCGCCGCCCCGCGAAGAGACCCGATGTTCGCCTCTTAAAACTTTGGTCATGCCGTTTAGAACGCCGTTATACAATCCAAAAAGAGACGTCGTCACAGTGGTCGACAAGCAGTCTCCAGAAACGATATGGCCGGCTTCATGGCCCACGACAGCCTCGATTTGCCGGCGGTTTAACCGGGCTAAAAGACCTTCGGTTATGCCGATGACGGCTCTTCCTTCGAAATCCGCCAAAGCAAAGGCATTCATCACCATGGTGGGCACAATCACCCCTTCCATCTTTTTTCCGCCGGTTGCCACAGAGACCTCCTCAATGATATTCTGAAACATCTGATGGTAGGTGTCTCTGGGATTGAGGGATTCGGCTTTAAGGAGTTTCAGCAGACGGGGGATGAGATTTTCTTGGGTCAAAAGCCAATGACCGATGGCCACCACAGAGGCAATAGCCAGAATCATCAAGGTCTCGGAAAGGCTTAAGGGAACGAATCCTTGATACTCATAATCGATGGATTCGGCTTGGAAATAATTCTTGGCTAAAAGAACCGCTAGCCAAATCGTTAAAAAATAAATCGCAATCAAGAAAGAAAAGACAAAACCGATGGTTCTAGTTTTGTCTTTCTCGATCTGCGTGAAGGAATAAGGCATGAGTTAGACCATAGACCACAGACCCGCATAAAAAGTCTTTGGTCTTTGATCTAAAATTTCACTTGGGGAACTGCTTTTTCAGAGACGTCCTTAAGCTCGAAGAAATCGGATTTGTTGAAACCCCCCATCTGAGCCACGAAGTTGTTGGGGAAAGACTGAACGGCGATATTGAGCCGATTGACTTCATCGTTGTAATACTGCCGGGCAAAGGCGATCTTGTTTTCCGTAGAGGTGATTTCCTCATGCAGCTGCATCATCTGCCGGTCCGCCTTCAAGTTGGGATAGTTCTCAACGACCGCAAAGAGGCTGCGCAAAGTGCTTGTCAGAAAATTCTCGGCTTGCTGTTTATCCGCAAGGCTGCGGGCATCGATCGCCTGCTGCCGGGCTTTGATCACATTCTCCAGAGTGGCCCGTTCATGGGCGATATAGCCTTTGGCGGTTTCAACCAAATTAGGAATAAGATCATGGCGGCGTTTGAGCTGGACATCGATCTGGGACCAGCCGTTTTTGACGTTTTCTCTAAGGCCCACCAAAGAATTGTAAGTGCCGACCCACCACAGCAAAACAACCACCACCAAACCTAACAGTATCCACAGAATCATCATCTTGGGCTCCTGGTTCTCCTCTTATAGGGTTCTTCTCTGAAAAAAATCATTGCTCTCCCCAATTATGTCATTCGTCTACTCATTGGGACAGGGGGATATCGCGGTGCACCCCGTCAAACTGGACATTTTCCGGCCTGTAATAAGGGAAGGTCTATTGGCATAGCTGTTCATCATTATTGCCGTTCAATGGAATCCCCGCGGTGTTTCCCTGCCAGATATTCTTTCACCCACAATACCCAAGGGTCGTTGGGACCGGACACCTCTTCATTGGTGGCGGCCAGAGGGGCCCAGTTCGGTGATCCCTCTCGGAGGAACAGCAAGAACTTGGCCCCCTGTTTGTAGTCGGATGCAAAACACTCCCCATGGCGACCACCCGGTCGAACGAAATTATAAGGGGCTGCTCCATCATTGGGGCCATCATAGCGATCGGTCTGACCCCCAACGGTAAGTCGGTTGCTTTCCAGTCGCCCCTTCAGCACCTCCAAGATCTCGAACTCCACGTTCCCAAAATTTGAGCCGTACTCGATACCGGCCACTTTGTATTGGCCTACCCCCTCAATCCCGACAACCTCGCCCAACACAATGAGCTCCGCCGCTTCAGTAATCTCCGCAGCGGTGTCAACATGCGGCACCTGGCAGCTCCAGCCAGATTGCGACATACTCAGCCACCCGATCCCCACGAACAGCAGGGTCATCCTCCATTGCTTCATGTTCGACTCTCCTTGTCCCTATGTACCTGCCAGAGCGGCTTGTGATGAGGGTGTCCTGTCACTCGTAACCGTGCGTTGGCGTGGGGTCTGATAGTCCAGCGACTCATGGAGGCGTTCGGTTTCGTACCAGATGCGGTAGAGCTGCCAGCCGACTTGAGTTGTGGTTGTATGCCCAGCCTTAGCCAGTTCATCAAGTTGGCTCATCGGATAGAGATGTCAGCGGCCAATTCCACGAGCTACGCATTGGGATGGAACGTCACTCGTTCAAAGCGATCAAAGAAACCGGTGCGCCCTAAGAGGCCAAGCTTTGGAATATCCATTGTGGCTGAGAATCCCAGGTAGGCTGGGAACCGGAACACGGTGTCGTCTAACGTAAAGCTCATCGTGACATGCTGGAAATAGGCCAGGTTACTGAACGCCCCAGCACCCATGAAGGGCTGTTTCTTCCCAGCTTCCACAGTCAGGCCAAGCAGTCAGCCAATGGCCGCAGGGAAGATACAGTCATCGGCCCCAGAATCAATGAGGCCCATGATGCGGACTCGATGCCGACCGTGCTCCAAGACAACCGGGAGCAAGGGATAACCGACGAGCTTCCGGTGAGGATAGGCCTCAGTAGGAGCAAGCCGGAGTGGCGTAAAGGCAACTCGGAACGTCTTGATCACAGGATGTAGCTGCCCCAGTGTTTGTCTGGAGCACCCATCAGAATGGCATTCCGCTCGCCCTTGTTGTGGGCCTGCTTGAGAGCCGCCTCAGGGGTCGGCCCATGCCCTGCCACCCGCTGTTGATCCGATGATAGCGCAACCCACTCCCCCGAATAAGGACGAAGAATTCTTGTGAGGTCTTTCGGTTTATATGTAGCGGTAGCCATATGTTCTCTCCTGCCTGTTGGACAGGCATATTCTCTAAACCACCCTCATCCGGCTGATCCGCTTTTCCAGGCGTTTGAGATACCCACGTTGAAAAACTTCTTCAAAGTCATAACCCTGGCGGAAACTCTCGATATTATCGTTTTCGGATTTGCTTAAAATTTTATTTTCAACCAAATTAAAGACGATGTGGCCGAAATCTTCGGTCGTCCCAATCCCCCAATGGTGTAGGACGGATAAAGCCATCGGCCCGTACCTTTCCATCAAAAGCTCTTTCATACCATCGAGAAGCTCGGCTCCCGTGACATGCTTTGGACGCCGGAATTTCTTTTGAGTATAGCTTAAGGCCTCCATGACAAAATCATAGGCGTCCGCTTTATAGCGGCGGTCCTTTTCGCAGATATTCTCGATGATATTGTCAAATTTTCTATTCATATGGCCATTATCTTACCACAGTGATTGTAAGAAAATCAAAAGGTTTTCAAATATTTTTCAAATATTTTTTAAAATAGACTCCCTTACACCCGCCCTTACACTAGAATCCGTTTGGCGAAGTTCAGTCTATGTGGCATAATACGGTCATGCACTCTCACGGCCTAGGCCATGATTCGTTTCTGATTCATCCGCCTTCTTGGATGGGGAAGGGAGTCCGCCGAAGCTCAAACGTGAAAACATTTGAGCGAAGGCGGATGTCCTTCTTCGCGAAAGTGCTTTCGCCTTTCGCTTCGCAGGACTATCCGCCGAAGCTGAACACAGAAGTAATTCAGCGAAGGCGGATGTCCTTCTTCGCGAAAGTGCTTTCGCCTTTCACTTCGCAGGACTATCCGCCGAAGCTCAACGCGAAAGCAATTGAGCGAAGGCGGATGAAAAAACCCGGCTGGGTATGGAAACTCTATTTTCTGATTTTCAGCGCCTACATATTCTTTAATATGATCAACCTTTTCTTTCCTGAAGCATTCCTTTATACCTATTACCATATTCTTATAGCGTTTGATCCAGGGTACAATTTTGCCTATGGCCTGGCGGTTGGAAAGGTGATCTTTAATATCATCAGCCTCATCCCCTTTTTCTTATTCGTCTTTCAAATCCGTTGGCTTAAGTCCCATTTATGGCAATGGGTCTTTGCCCTCCGAATCATCTTTGATCTCACCGGCCATGGGGCCGAAATCAAGGTCTTTCAATCCATCGCCTATATTAACCTTCAGACACTCCTTTCTTATCTTTTTATCTTTCTTGTCCTGATCGTCCCTTCGTATATCGGCTGTTTTTGGTATGCCTTTCAATGGAAAAGGATGTTTTCTACAAATCCATAAAAGGGTCAAGGCCAAAAAAAATCCCGTGTTTCATGCGCTAAACACGGGATAAAAAGTAAGCCAGTGACTTTCTACTCTCCCATGGCCTTACGACCATAGTACCATCGACCACGTAGGGCTTAACTTCCGTATTCGGTATGGGAACGGGTGTTTCCCCTACAGTAACGTCACTGACAAAGATCTTTAAAAAATCTCAAGTAACCTACAGAACAAAGCGTTGACGTAGGTTTGAATCTTGAAAAGACAATTATGGAAAGGAAGAAAGCTTTTCATCGTTAGCCAAGAATAATAATGACAACTGTGGTCAAGCGTTCGGCAGATTAGTACTGCTTAGCTAAACCCCTTGACAGGGCTTACACACGCAGCCTATCAACCTTGTAGTCTACAAGGTGCCTCCATCCCCACGAAACGTCGGGAATCGATACCTCATCTTGAGGGGGGCTTCGCACTTATATGCATTCAGCGCTTATCCCTTCCGGACATGGCTACCCAGCCATTACCCTTGGCAGGATAACTGGAACACCAGAGGTCCGTATCTCCCGGTCCTCTCGTACTAAGGAGATCTCCTCTTCAAGTATCGTGCGCCCACACCAGAGAGAGACCGAACTGTCTCACGACGTTCTAAACCCAGCTCACGTACCCTTTTAACCG
>CAZUJQ010000076.1:0-11335 GCA_964620805.1 uncultured Planctomycetales bacterium
TCAATCAATTGTAAAATTTAAACTCGTACCGTGAAAATTTTGCCAAACTCAAGGTATGTTATTTACGTTGATTAAATAACATATTAATGTTAAACTCCTGCCATGGATTTCCCTCGGCGACTTCGACTTCAAGACCTCAAATTATCGGCCTTTGTCTTTGGGCCCCGGATGACTGGCAAAACGTTTTTATTGCGTCAGATCTCCTGTGCTTTGTTTGTCGATCTGCTGGACCCGGAAACCGAACTGGGCCTCAGACACTCCCCCCGGCGCTTCTGGGAACAGATCTTGGCCCTTGCTGAACAATCGCTCGTGATTGTCGATGAAATCCAAAAAGTCCCCGTGCTCCTGGATTATGTGCAGAAAGGGATCGAAGAAAAAAAATTGCGGTTTATCCTCTCGGGATCCAGCGCCCGAAAGCTCAAAAGAGGAGGGGCCAATCTTCTGGGTGGCCGGGCCCTGGATTTGCGCCTGCATCCTTTGACGATCCAAGAGATGGCGAGTCATTTTCATCTGGAAAACGTCCTGAAATACGGGTCATTGCCTAAGGTGGCTCAATTGATGGTTAGCCAGGATATAGAAGAAGTTAAGGGAATTTTACGGGCCTATTACACGACTTATATCAAGGAGGAAATTCAGGCCGAGGCGTTGACGCGCAATGTCGGAGCCTTCCAGCGTTTCTTATCCGTTGCGGCTCAAAGCAACGGCCAGGTCATCGAATTCGCCAATATCTCGAGGGAGTGCTCTGTTCCCATGAGCACGGTCAAAGAGTATTATTCCATCCTCGAGGATACGCTGTTGGGATTTTTTTTATGGCCGTGGGACCGCAGCGAAAGGAAAAAGGCCAGGCCGAAATTTTATTTTTTTGACACCGGCGTGGTCCGGGCCGTTCAAAACCGCCTGAACGATGACCCCACGGCTTTGGAGCGGGGGATACTCTTTGAGCAATGGTTCATTAACGAGCTATTGCGCCGGCGCGACTATCGCCATGCCGATTATGAGCTGACTTTCTGGCGCCGGGGGAGGCATGAGATCGATGTGCTGGCAATGGCCGCAGGGAAACCCCTTCTGGCCTTTGAATGCAAGACCGGGAAAGAATCGCTTTCTTCGGATACATTCAAAGCGTTTAAAGAACATTTCCCTACAACCCCTTTATTCGTCGTTTCCGCGGATGATGCTTATCCACGGAAGCTGGACAACGGTTTGGAAATTCTTCCTTTTCGCCAGGCCCTGGATGAAATGGGACAAATTAAATCCCATAAAGATACCCAGAGTTGCTAGTGTAGTGAGTCTAAAGATTTATCATTCCAGAATTCTTTTTCATCTATTAAGCGGATCCCAATAGGCACTCGCTTCGCTCGTGCACTATCTCCCTTCGGGTCCCGCCATGGCGGGGGGTCACATCGGCCATCGACTAATACCCCTGGCAGGAATGGGCAAAATTTTCCGCCTATCTGGTCCCCCCCACCGCTTTGCGAAGCAAAGCGGTGGGGGGAATCGGAATTTCAATGAATTGAAATTCCGATGTGACAAGCTGGGTAGGCCTAGGAAAGAAGAAAAATAGGCGCTGTCCCTCATTTGCGAGAAAGTAGGGTCTGTCCCTCATTTTGCAGGACATCTCCGAGCTCGGTCTTTGACTTTTCAATCGTCTGGACGGGAAGCTCGATGGCGAAGGAGGCCTTCCAGAAAATGGGGCTGAAACGAAAAGGTTTCAATCCTCTCAAAAGCCCGACAACTTTGTTTTCCTTATCCGCAAAAATGACATCAATGGGAAAACGCATAAAAAGCATGTGGATGGACTGGCATCGGGGAATGATAAGCCCTTCACCCTCGGCCAGGGAGCGGTTTAAAAGCCCCATCAGGCGGGAAAGGAAAGTGTCAGCGATTTGAACGCGGCCAGCGATGAGAGTGCCGCGGGTGAGGTTGGTGATCTTCATGCAAAATTAGGGACAGCGCCTACTTTTTTAATGAATGAGACAAAAAGTAGGAAAAAGTAGGCGCTGTCCCTAATTTACGGGTTAAAAATATTCTTATCCAAAGGAATGCCGCGGGTGATCAAATCTTCATAGCACAAAGGGATATATCCCGTGGGCTTATAGTCTCCGATGACATTTCCTTCGGAGTCCATCCCTTTTCGGTCAAACACGAAGATGTCCTGTAAATCCAGCTGATGGCCGCTTTCCAGAAGCCCCGCCACCTCGGTTATCCCGGTGATCTTTCTCGTGCCATCGGACAATCGGGCCACGTGGACAACGATATCAATGGCGGTCGCGATCATCTCATACATGGCCCTTAAGGGAAGGTCGATTCCGCTTAAAAGCATCATGGAGCTTAAGCGCACCAGGACATCCCGGGTGGAGTTGGCATGCAAAGTGGTCAGGGACCCGTCGTGGCCAGTATTCATCGCCTGAAGCATATCCAAGACCTCGCCTCCCCGGCACTCCCCAATGATAATCCGGTCAGGGCGCATGCGCAGGGTATTGATGAATAAGTCGCGGATGGAGATCTCTCCCTTGCCCTCCAGGTTGGCAGGCCGGGACTCCAGACGGCCCCAGTGGCTGTGGGCCTTAAGGCGCAGTTCCGCCGCATCTTCAATGGTGATGATGCGTTCGCCGTCGGGGATAAAAAGAGAGATAACATTAAGCAGCGTGGTCTTCCCGGCCCCTGTCCCCCCCGACACAATGATGTTCTTTCGCCCCAGGACGCAGGCATGAAGAAAATCCCCCATGGGCTTGGAAAGGCTGCGGAAGCGATAAAGAAGGTCATCAACGGTGTATCTCTCCTGGCTGAATTTCCGGATCGTAACCATGGGGCCGTTCAAGGAGACCGGCCGGATAATCGCATTGATGCGGGAGCCGTCGGGAAGCCGGGCATCCACCATGGGAACCGACTCATCAATGCGCCGGCCTAAAGGGGCAATGATCCGGTCAATGACCGCCCGCACCTGTTCTTCAGAAATAAAGCGCTTATTGGTTAAGATCAGCTTCCCGTGCTTCTCGATATAGATCTCCTCTTTTTTGTTGACCATAATATCGGTCACTTCCGGATCCGCCAAGAACTCCTCTAAGGGGCCCAGCCCTAAGCTTTCGTTGACGATTTCTCTGACCAAACGGGTGCGCTCCTCATGAGAGGAAATCATGGCCTTGGCTTCATCGGCCAAAAGATTGCCGACCAGTTTTTCGGTATTGTCCTTGATCCTCTGAAATTGATGGGGATTGCTCAAGGCCTCGGGAGAGAGCTCCTTTAAATCCATCTTGGCCACAAGTTTTTCATGAATCTTCTTTTTGAGCTTGACGATCTCGTCTTCTTCTGTGCCGGGGTATCCAATTGTGGTTCTATCCCACCCCTGGGCAATCCCAAATCTCTCCCAAAATTCCCCTGGTTTTCCCATATCTTCGGTGGTGCGCAGCTTAGCAATCTCTGTGGATTGAACAAAAATCTCTGAATTAGAAAGATCCGTCACCATCTTGTTAAAGGCCTCTGTCACACGGCTGCGCGGGCTATCAATCACGCAAGGGACGCCGCGGTTCAAGGCCATCCCCACCGCCCGCCCGTCAGAGGGGATATGGGAAAAAATATCGCTACTCAGAGCCGAGCGCACCTCCTGCCAGGCCACTCCACCCCGGCTTTCGGAACGATTTAAAATCAGCTTCACCATCTTCATGGGGAAATGCTGGCTCTGGAGCACCTCCATGGCCCATTTGATCTGATACACCGCCAAGATGTCCGGCGTCCCTACCAGAAGAATCAGATTAGAATAATCTAAAACCGTTATGAGGGTCTCGCTAAAGGCCTTGCCCCCATCAACAATGATAAAATCGTAAAGCGGAACCACCTTTTTTAAGAAGGGCTTGATGCTGTCCGGGGTGATATGGCCGATCTGGCGGATATGGGCGACAGCGGGCAGAAAATCCAGTCCGCAGGCGTGGGTGAGCACATACCTTTTTATAAATTCGCTCTGTTCTTCTCCCAGGGCTTTTTCAAATTCCGGAAGGGCATCCACCAGGCAGTAGCGCGGGGATAGATTCAGCATCCTGGCCATATCCTGGGCGGCCTGAAAATCCATATCCACCAACAGCACTTTGCGGCCCGTCAACGCCAGGGCGGTGGCCAGGTTGACGCAAACAAAGGTCTTGCCCACCCCGCCTTTGTTGCCAAAAACAGTGATGGTTTTTGAATCCATATTACTTCTTTTCTAGGCTATAAACGATTGGCACGGTCACGTTCAATTCCTGAAGATCCGAGCCGGAAGGAAAATTGGAATAGGGGGCTAAATTTTTTGCCGTTTGAAGCGCACACTGATCAAAAAGCTCGTATCCCGAAGATTCTTTGATGGCAGCGTAGGCCAGCGTACCATCGCTTAAGATATGCAAGGCTATCTTGACCGTACCCTCCCATCCATATTCCCTTGCCTCCTCAGGGTAAATGATCGCATTGGCGATCCTTTTTTGAACCAGTTCAGAATACGTTAATCCACCCGCTGGAAGAAAAGGGTTAGGGCCTCCGGACAAGGCCTCTGTATTGATATCGCACACCAGGGCCTTGCCCTCTTTTAAAAAGGCCTTTTGACTATAAACAATAGGGGCTATGATCATAAGCTCGTTTAACTTTAGCTCGGAGGGAAAACTCTCATAAGGAGCCAAGATCCTCGCGGTATTTACGGCATCCTTGTCAAAAATCGTGTATCCGGAGGATTCCTTCACGCTAACCTCCACCAAAGACCCGTCTTTCAAAAGATGGAGCGTCAGTTTGACCGTTCCCTCCCATCCTTTTTCCTTGGCCTCAAAAGGATAAGCGATTTTTTTAGAGATTCTTTCTTGGATGGATTTGACATAAGAATTAATGAGATCGTCTTGCATCTTATGATAGGAATCAAATTCCGGGGTTTTTTCAGAAGGCTCTTCAAGGGGCTCTGGAGAATCTTGCGTGGTTTCCCTGGCCGATTCTGGGGCTGAATCCGATTTCTCGGCAGAAGGCGCTTGGGGAGAAGATGTCTCGGCAGGAGACGCAGACGCGGATTGCGGTTCGCTCGCAGAAGAGCTCGCATTTTGAGTTGCGGAATCCACCCCCCCCGAATCCCCTAGGGCTGCCTTTCCCCCGTCAGTCTTTGAACTAAGCTCCAAGCTGGATTCCTCTTCCTTTTCCTTCGCGGCGGCGGCTTCCTCTTCTTCCTTATTTTCCCGGAGGATCGAGGGAGTTAAAGTGATGACCAGTTCCGTTTCCGTATTCGCCGTAGGATTCCGTCTCCAACGAAAGATGGCCCCCACAATAGGGATATCCCCCAAGAAAGGAACTTTGCTCACAGCTTCTCCCTCGTTGTGTTTAATCAAACCCGCCAAAACGACCGTCTGGCCATCATCCAGCAATAATTGCGTTTGGGCCGTTCTGGTCGAGAAAGCCACATTTTCCCCAACGGCATGGGCCTCATCGACATCACTGACCTCGACGCTCATCAGGACATCCACTTTATCTCCCTTTTTGATGGTGGGGGTGATGGTCAGGCTGACGCCGAAATTTTTAAACTGAACGTTCTGGGTGACATTGCCTCCGGCCGAGGTGGTCGTTGTGGTGACGGGGATCTCTCCCCCCGCCAGAAAACTCGCCTGCTTGCCGCTCACCACCACCAGTTTTGGCTTGGAAAGAACGCGGCCTTTGCCTTCTGTAATCAAGGCGCGTACCGTCGCCAGAATCTGAGTTGTTCGGCTTAAAGGTCCGACTTTAAAAATATCCCGATCGGCGCCAGAAACAAAGCCCCTCTCGGTATACGTCAACGCGCTCGGCCATTCTATCCCTATGCTCTTGGCCAGACTTGTATTCAACTCCGCAATTTCCACGTCCACTTGGACAAGGTCTTCCATAAGCTCTTTTTGGATCAGATTGAGAATGTTCGCTGCCAGGGGTGCTATGACAACATCCAATTGCTCTCGTTTCTCGTCAGAGATATCCCCGGAGATCACCACCTTCCCTTCGTATTCACTGACCCCCACAGAAACCCCTTCCTTAAGGCCGGTATCTTCCAAAAGCTTCTCCACGCGCTGTTTTAATACATTCAAGTCCTCATCAAAAACCCGGATAAGGATGGTCCGCTTCCCATATTGGTCCCAAAGGAAAAGCGTGGTTTGCCCGGCTCTTTTGCCCAGCATTAAAATCTGATCGGTCTCGACATTGGCGATATCTGCAACCTCCGGATTGCTCACCGAAATACGAATTAAAGAATACGCCTTAATGGCCTCGATATCTCCCCGGATCATATTGAGGACCTCGTGATTTTTAGGGATTGTTGCTTCGCCTGCCTCGGGAGGGATGGCCTTTGTGGGGTCGACAACGATCTCTTTGGGAGAAGGGGGCTGCGAATCTTGTGTGACAGGCCTTTCAGGGGAAGGCGAACCCTCAGGGGTCGACAAAGCCTCCGGGGGAGCCTGCGGCGCTTCCGGCATCTGGGATTTCGTCTCGGAGTTCGTTATTAACAATTCAGGTGAGAGGGGGGCATCCTCGGCCCCATAGGTTTCCAATAAAACAAACCATGTGAAAAGAAAAAGAAAGCCTCCTATAAAAAATACATTCTGCCCTATCCATCGGTGTTTTCTATTCATGTGATGTCATCCTTAAATATCATTTGAAAATAAACCTCCCCGAGAGCCAAGCTGCGGGGTATTCGGCAAAGTAGAATAAACATGATTAGTCATTGGGAAGGCGCTCCCTTAAAGCTCTCGGCCTCCACGAAAGATTTGGATATAGGGCTGCACCTCTTCTACGGCAGGCTCAACGAAGGCCCTAGAGCGGGGAGTGGTGATGTCAATCCCTTGTTTTTCTAAAACATAATCAGAAAGGGTCTGCCAGTTGGCCGCCTGTAAGATTTGGGGCTCGGTCTCCGCTGGAGACCGGAGGACCAGCTGGACCTTCCCATTTTGCTGAACAAAGGACATAAGGCTTGCCTCTTCAGGATCCAAGGCCAGAGTGACTTTTAAATGGGCGGCCTGCTGCTGCGGATCATAGACCCCAGGCGTACTCAAGTTGGTTCCCACCGCTAAAATCTGGACATTCTGAAAAACCATTGCGGTGACTGTTTCGGTTTTTTTTGCTAGCCCGTCGTAGCTCCCAGGGACATTTAAATGCCCCAGGATATCAACGTAATCCCCGGGGCTGATCAGCCCTCCTACCGCTGACAAAGAATCTATAAGAATGGTAATCGCCCTTTTGCCAGGAGGCGTCTTAATGGCTAAAGACGATTGGGGAATCACCTGGGGAGCGGGGAGCCTCCGTTCTGCCAACGCCGCCGCCAGCCGCTCTCCAGAGATCTGTTCCACTTCTGAGATCTTCTGGCGGACGGCCAGGATTTCCTGCTGTAAAGGCTTTATGACCTTCTCATATTGTTGCTTATTCTCTTCTTCCTTTTTGGCGATCTCCCGCTGAACGTAGTGTCCCGTCAATATAACGGCCAGGAGCCCCACGCCCACGGCCAGGGCAATTACGCCGATTTTCTTTTTATCTTCACTGGATATATTCATCATCATCGCCATGGTATCACACTCCTTTTATTTTTTGGTGAACCCCTAAAACCAGGACAAGCCCTTCGTGTCCGGTGGGGGCTCAAAAATTCAGGAGCCCCTCATTAACTTGGACAGGCGTTTTTTGCCTCAATTGTTCAATATGCCCCAAGATGGCCTGCTGTTGTTTGAGTTGCGTCAACCCCGTTATAATGTCAGCTTTCACATCCGGAAACTCCAATGGCTCCCCGCCCCTCTTTTCTTCCAACTTCACAACACAGTAGCCTTCCGGGCCCTTAAAAACACTGCTGATGTCCCCCGCATTGAGCGTCGCTACTGCGCTGGCATACGGAGCGGGCAATTCTTTCAAAAATCCCAGGTCGCCTCCCTGGGATGCGCTTTTGCTTTTGGAATGCGTCTTGGCCGTTTCCGCAAAGTCGGCGCCTTTCAAAATTTCAATCAAAATGTCCTTCGCCTCTTGCTGAGTGGGGACCACAATTTCTCTAATGTGCCATTCGGCGGACTCCACAAAAATTTCTTTATTTTGATTGTAATAATCCTGGGCCTCCTGCTCCGTGGCACTAACGCCTTCGATCAGCTTATTGGCCACTTCCCGCACCAACAGCGTCCTTTTGAATTCCTCAACGGCTTCGGCAATCTCCTTTTTGTTGTCCAGGCCTTTTTCGCGGGCGTCCATCACCAAGAGCTGTTGGCGGATCAGCTCTTCTAAAACGAGTTTTTTAGACTCGAGATCTTTGACGTCAAAATCTGGGATGATCTCTTTTAAGTTTTTCAGTCTTTCTTTAAAATCCTCTATCGTTAACGTCCAGTTGCCGGCCCTGGCTAGCATATTGGAGGCAAGGGGGCTATTGGGATCCTGGGGTGTGGAAGGTGGCGTAGATGTTTTAATAGGGGTATTATTAAAAGAAGCGGGTGAGACCACTGAGGGGGGGGAGAGCTTGCTTTTTTTAGTGGATAAAGACCGGATGCGCTCAAAGGCGAAAATGAGGCCTCCTATGGCTATGATAAGCAAACAGAAGGCGCCTATACTCCCGATTTTTTTCTTTCGATCCTGTTCCATAAATAAAAATAATAATAATTAAATCTTCAGAGGGTGTATTAAGTATATATGCCGACCCTCAAAAAGACAAGGGTTTTTCTGTCCCTTTTTGGTTCTTTCCTGGAGCCTATTATTTTATTAATTCTTGTATTGTCTTCTTTTCCTCTTCCAATTCTTTCAAAGTTACGGCAATCTTTACCTTGGCAAAATCGGTTAAGGTGAGCCCGGAAACGATCTGCCAGGTTTTCCCATCAGCCATCACCGGAAAGCTGAATATCAATCCCGGGCTGACCCCATAACTCCCATCGGAACAAACCCCTACAGAGAAAAACTCACTGGATCTTGTGGGGGTTATGAGGTGCCGAACGGTCCCGATGATGGCATTGGCCGCAGAGGCTGCTGAAGAAAGCCCTCGGGCTTCAATGACCTGTGCTCCTCTCTTTTGTACGGTTTCAATAAACGTGGTCTTTAGCCATTCGTGATCCCGGATGACCTCCACAACAGGTCGCCCCTGAATAGTGGCATTGGAAAAGTCCGGATACTGGGTGGTGGAATGGTTTCCCCAGATGGCAAGATTTTTCACCTTGGTGGTATCCACCCCGGCTTTTTGCGCCAACTGGAATACCGCCCGGTTTTGATCCAGCATGGTCATGGCGAAAAAATTCTGCGCAGGGATCGTCTGCGCAACGCTCTTGGCGATATAGGCGTTGGTGTTGCAGGGATTGCCCACGATGAGAATGCGGCTGTCCTTCTTGGCATAACGATCCAGAGCCTGACCTTGTTCAATGAAAATCCTTCCGTTGATTTTGAGAAGATCCTTCCTTTCCATGCCCGCTTTTCGGGGAACGCTCCCAATCAAGAAGGCCCAATCGATGTCCTTAAAGGCGGCCGTGGGATCTGCGGTCGCTGTTAAGGACTTGAGCAAAGGAAAAGCACAGTCTTCCAGCTCCATCACGACCCCCTTGAGTGCAGGGAGGGCCACCTCTAATTCTAGGAGATTCAATTCTAGCAGCGTGTTGGGCCCAAACATCTCTCCGGAGGCGAGGCGAAAAATCAGGGCGTAACCGATCTGCCCCGCGGCACCGGTTACGGCGACTTTAAGGGTGTGGGGCGTTGCCATGGATTCTCCTGTTTTTTTGTCTTTTTACCCCATTAGAGAAATTCGTTCTCTAATGGCGTTTATCTGCTGAGATTGTGAGTTACGAGCTTGGGCAAAATTTTTCGTTTCTGCTCAATGGTTGCTAAATGGAGGTGCGCATAGATGACTTCTTCCTTGTCTCTGGAGGCCGCTGCTAAAACCTTGCCCCAGGGATCAACAATCATGCTGTGCCCAAAACACAAGATCCCCCTCGCGTCTTTCCCGGTCTGGTTGGGCGCCAGGACATAACAAAGATTTTCGATGGCCCGGGCCTTCAAGAGGACTTCCCAGTGCGCCTGGCCGGTCATTTTTGTAAAGCAGGAAGGAACGCACACGACGTGCGCGCCGTTTCTCGAGTAGGTTTGATAAAGCTCGGGGAATCTCAGATCATAACAGATCGACAGCCCCACGTTAAATTCCTGGACACGGCTCATAACCGGCCTTTGCCCCGCCCGAAAAACTTCTGACTCCCGGATGGCCAACCCGCCAATCACGGCATCGAACAAATGCATTTTTCGATATAGGGCCGCGGCCTTCCCCCTGGGATTGATGAGAACCGATGTATTGTACACTTTAGGGGTGGCCGGGATTTTTTCATAAATCGATCCGCAGAGGATGAACGCTTTATGCCGTCGGGCCAGATCCATAAAAGGGAGCGTGGATTCCCCGGGGATCTTTTCTGCAACCCCGCGCATCTCTTCCCAGCTCTTGGCTCCTCGATAATGGAAGACCTCAGGGAGGACAACGAACTGGGCCTTGTTTTGAAGGGCCTCACAGACAAAACGAACGGCTTTTTGGATGTTGTATTTTTTGTTCTCAGAGGAATGGAATTGGATAACGGCGGCTTTCACTTATTTCTTCTTTAAGAGCTTTATCCCGAGCGAGCCCCGATCTTAAGCCGAGAAGGATCGAGGCTCTCCCCGTATTCCCGATGACATTGGGTGTAAAACGATTCGTTTTTAAGTGCGGTGCGCCACTTCGTTAGATTTGGGTATTTCGACAAATCGATGCCCGCCACCTCGGCAGGGTCCAGCAGCGCTAAAAGATTGATGTCCGCCAGCGTCATCCGATCGGCCGCCAGATATTGGATTTTACGAAACTGCTGCTCTACCACCGGCAGGAAGCGGTCCAAGAACTGTAAGCCCTCTTTTAAGGAATTCTCATCTACCGGAATATTGCGTAAAGGGGCGAAGACCCGATTGTAAACCACTTTGCTTAAAGCGCCACCCACATGCATGCTGCCAAAGTCAATCCATTGATCGACCAAGGCTCTCTGGATTAAGCCCTTGGGGTAAAGCGCTGAATTATTTTTATCCGCAAGATATCGGATAATGGTATTGCTTTCAAAAAGGATAAAGCCATCATCATCGATCACCGGAACTTTCCCAGCGGGATGGAGCTTCAGGAATTCGCTCTTGCGGTTCTCCCCCGCCCGCAAGTCAACTTTTAGATACTCGTATTTCAAGCCCAGGGCATTGGCCGCGAATCTCACCTTAATCGCCGGCGCCGACAGATCGCTTCCGTAGATTTTGAGCATGGGAGTCCTCCCTCTTGTGTTAAAGCGCCCCTTTGACTTTTCCAGTCAATGTGATTCTAACTATTGATCTACGCAAAAGTAATAGAAAGTCATTTATTACCACGGAAGCTCCGAAG
>CAZUJQ010000077.1:0-4455 GCA_964620805.1 uncultured Planctomycetales bacterium
CGTGGCATAGGAGATTTCGACCAGAAGCCATTTGTTTTAAAGGCTTTGTATTCATGGGTTACCTAAAATTTGCAGAACTCAAGTTATTAAGATGAAATCCAGCCTTTCGCTCATCATTCCGGTTTATAACGAGGCAGAAAACATCGAACGGACAGTCCGTGTTTCCTGCGAGGTGTTGAAAAAGATCTGCTCGGATTATGAATTGATTCTCGTAGATGATGCCAGCACCGACGAAACCCCTCAAATCCTGAATCGACTTGCCAAACAATATCCCCAATTAAATATCATACGCCACCCGATTAATCGAAAGCTGGGGGGGGCACTCAAAACAGGTTTCTCCAAGGCAACGAAAGAGATTGTGATTTATTCCGACGCCGATCTCCCGTTCGATTTCCACGAGATTGAAAGAGCGGTGCACGTCATCGAAGTGGTGGGTGCTGATATCGTCGCAGCCTATCGGCATGACCGCACAAGCGATCGATGGTACCGAATCGTTTACACGCTGACCTACAATTGGATCATCCGCCTCATTTATCGAATCCGGATCCGCGATGTGAATTTCGCCTTCAAGGCCATTCGGCGCGAAGTGCTCCGCCAGATTCCTCTTCGTTCGGAAGGGTCTTTCATCAATGCAGAGCTCCTCATCCGAGCCCAGCGGATGGGATTCTACATTGCCCAAATCGGCGCGGACTACTTCGTGAGAAGAGTAGGTGAATCAACTTTGGCTTCTCCACGTGTTATTCTGAAAATTATACGGGAAATGATCTATCTTTATCCGGAACTCTCCTCCGTGAAAAAAATCAGTTTGTGAAAGAAGCTGGAGTGAAGATAAAAACGCTCATTGTTTTTGGAGCAGTCTTGGTTGGGCTCGTGGTTGTTCTATGGCCCTTCAAAGCGGACTATTCCGCGGACGACCGGCAATTTGTGCGAGATGTTTATGATCGTCCTAACCTTCGGGATCAATTTTCGATATTCAAGATCACAACCAACGAGGCACCCAATGCCCACTATGTTCCTGTACTCTTGGTCACTTTTAGCTCGCTTTTTAAAATCTTCAACGGCGATCCTCGGGCCTTCTTCATTTTCAACCTTGTTATCCACTATCTTAACGGGGTTCTCTTTTACCTGATTTTCTTAAGGATTACCAAACGATCCTCACTCGTTGGGCTAGCCTCCCTCATCTTCCTGTTTCATCCGTCCAATCTTTCCACGGTGAGCTGGATTAGCGCGGGGTTAACCCATGGATTGACGATGTTTTTCTCGCTGAACGCCCTTCTGGGACTTCAGCTCTACCGCGAAAAAAGGTTCAAGCATTATTATGCATTTTCCCTGACGGCTTGCCTTTGTGCTTATTTAACCAAACCCTTAGCCTATTCTCTTCCACTTATCCTCTTTCTTTTCGATTGGACACTCAGCACGCAGCTTGGCGAAAAATCAAACTTCAAAAAAAATCTGACCCGCTCTTTGACTCAAATCGCTCCGTATTTTATCTTGTTGATGCCGTTTATCGTGATTGCCGTCATCAAGTATCCCTTTGGCAATGTCGCCCGAATCTGGGGTGGAATGACCTTTGGAATTCACCCCCTTCTTCGGGGATTAGATCTCGTCTCGCATATCCTGATTCCCTTGAAGGTGTCGCCAGAATTAAGATTCGGGCTTGTAGCCTTTGTTTATTTCGCTTGTTTCTTTCTTCTCCTCGTCGGCTTGATTCAGCAAAGGTCTTTGGTTCTCTTCAGTTTGGGTTGGTTATGGAGCAGTATTTTCTTGATGCTGAGTTCTAACTTTAGACCCATCACCAGTCTGTGGCGGTACCATTATTATCCCATGATGGGTTTGCTTGTAATTTTGATTTCTGTCGCAGACATTCTGTTGAAAATGATAAGAGCGAGAGAAAAAGTGTGACAAGAAAGCTTCTTCTGATTATTGCCTGCCTCGTGGGTCTGGCGACGGGCTTTTTTGTCCTCGCACAATGGCGTCTTTACCAACGTATTCCAAAGAATCATGAATGGAATGCCGTGAATCGTTTCCTTGAAGAGGGAGGGACACCGGACGATTTGCTGCTTTTCGAACCTTCCTGGCTGGCCGGCTATGCTCAGGATCGTGGCCGGCTAAAGAACTTTTCTGTGGTCCGTAAAGAAGAAATTTTTAATGAAACCTTCCCTCCCTCATCGAGATTGTGGCTGGTTTCGATTTTCAAAAAACAGCCTTTGGCAGAACGCCTCAAAAATGCAGGCTTCGTCAGGAATAAAACCGCTTCAATGTATTCGGTTCAGCTTAGCAATTATTCCATTCCTCGCCGAGGCAGTCTTTACAACTTTGAAAAGAATTTAAGGAAAGCTTACGTTTTCATTGACTACGCTGACGGCCGAAGGGAGGAAGCCGTGTGGAAGAGAAAGAGTTGGACCTTTCCCAGCAAGCCCAGTTCTTGGAATCAGGTCTCGTCGCGCTTGGAGTCATTTCGTGGTGAGCGTCGCCGTTGTATCTGGCTTCATCCCGTTGAAGGAGGAAAGAAAACACTGCAATTTTCAGACGTCGAACTCGGGGATCGATTAGAGATCTTCGGCGGAATTGTTGACAGCGGGAGGCGATACCCTCCGCTGGCCCCGGTCTTCTTGACGGTGCAAGTGGACTCGAAACCAATAGGCCGTTTGACTTTCAAGGAGGCCGACGACTCCTTTCATCGAATGATAGACACCTCGGGTCTCGCAGGACGGAGACATCAGGTGAGTTTTCAGGTGGAGAGTCCCAGCGAGAATAAGAGGTATTTCTGCTTCGCCACCTGGTCCGAATCGTGAAGTATCTCATTATCACAGCCGATGATTTTGGTCTCGCACCGGACTTAGATCGTGGAATCCGGCAGGGGATTGAGCAGGGGCTCCTTAGCCACGTGTCCTTGGTGGCCAATACGAATAGCTTACGGGAGTCCGCCCTTTTTCTTAAGAATCAATCCAAGGCAAGTGCGGGTATCCATCTTAACCTCACCGATGGGAAACCCTTATTGGAGACTCGTTCCCTAAGGCCGCTCGTGGATGGTTCAGGAAGATTTCTCGGGTTGCATCGCCGAGTTCTCTTGGCTCTAATAGCTCGCCCCCAATTGTTGAGAGCCGTTGAGGAAGAGTGGCGTGCGCAAATTGAAGCGATTCGTTCATGGGATCTCCGTGTATGGCAATTAAACTGCCACGGCCACCTCCATTGCTTCCCTCGTTTGTTTCGTCTGGTTATCAAACTAGCCCACGATTATGGGATTCCTTTCGTGCGATTGCTCCACGAGTGGCCCTGTATTTCGCGTTTGTGGCATTCTCCTAAACGCTGGTTCAAGTCATGGACGATTACCGTTCTTTCTCAAATGTCCCGTTTATTGATTACGGACGCGGGCTTGACTCGTCTTTGTCCCTGTCGGGGAGTCTCCGATTCCGGACATTTGACCATGGAACGATTTGAAGAAATCCTCGGAGAATTTCCCATAGGGATCACAGAATTTGTGTGTCACCCAGGGTACACAACCGAGTCTGTGAGACAACAATTTCCGTGGAATTATAACTGGAACGGAGAAAGAGAACTGATCCTTTCGAAACGATTGAAAGATGAGATCCACCGGCTTGGAATGAAACTCATCAATTTTGAACAGGCCCATGACCTCCTTTAAGTCTCTTCTCCGGAGTGAACGCTTCTGGCTCTTTTTATTTTTTGCGCTGGGGTGGGCTCTCTGGGCTACCCAATTGGGCCTCGAGGATTTGGGAGGGGCCCGGGCTCTTTATAAAGATGTCATGTTTTCTCGAGAGTCTCCGCAAACCATCCTTTTCAACATGCGATGGCGCAATCAATCTCCCCTTTTTTATCTCATCCAACATTACTGGAAGGTATTCGGGGAAAAACCCTTAGCCGTTAACTCTCTCAACTTTATCATTCAGTCCTTAGCTCTCTTGATGACGTATGGATTGGGAAAGATTTTCTTTGGGGATATCAGGGTTGCGCTAAGCGGAACCTTTTTGATAGCTATTTCCCCAATTAGTCTTTGGGGAGTGCGGGACGGGCGGATGTATCCTTTGCTTATCCTCCTTTCTCTTACGGCAATCTATTTTCTCTTTCGATACTTTGAAACTCAAAAAATCCGCAAACTCACCTTTTTTGTCACGGCATGCCTCTTGAACATCTACAATCACTTCTTAGGCTTTTGGCTTACCTTGCTCTTGATATCGTTTTGGGTAGGAGTTTGGACAAAGGACCGAGATGCATCAGGCCCCAGTTCATGGAAAACCAAGGCAAAAATTCTAATCATAACCTCTCTTATCCTCATCTTGTTTTCCTTTCCGCAAGTCATTAGGAGCTCCGCTTTGATTTTCCATCCCCTTCTGCGAAATGAACAGTCGATATCACCGGGCGTCATCGGTTTTCTAAAAGATGTGGGAAGGTTTTGTTTCATCGATTCTCGTTGGTGGGGAACTCCTCGAACGG
>CAZUJQ010000077.1:4465-11100 GCA_964620805.1 uncultured Planctomycetales bacterium
TCTTGAATTACACTTTCTATGGGGTTCTTGCGATCCTTTTTGTTATCGGGACTCTTCTTGCTAGACGGCCTGTTCGGTTTTTCATACTTCTTTGGGTTGTGGTCTCCGTCTCTTTTCTAGCCCCATTTTCATCCCGCTTTGATTTCCGCGACCGCTACCTCATCTATATTGTACCCGTAGTTTTTCTTACTGTGGCTCATGGCGCTTGGAGCAAGTGGCGACTTTTCACAAAATCAATCCCTATGGAGAGGATTGCCAAAATATCTCGGGCAAGTCTTTGGGGCCTTCTCATACTGGGAACAGGCGTTCTCACGTCGTATAAACTTTTTGATAAACCGCCTCAATGGCTGGCTGTGATGAAAACTTTGGAAAGCATCTACCATCCAAAAATGTCCATCTACATGATCAAGGTTCCGTCTCGGCCATTCTATATCGTGGATGTCTATCGTTTGAATCCAGGTCTGCGAAAGATCGAATTGTTACGAAGAGGAAACCGGGATGATTTTGTCAAAAAGGCCAAACAGAATTACGAATTTGTTTTCCTCGAGAGAGGACTCGAGAACATTCGAGAATACCGTCGGAGGCGTCAGTACCTCCTTGAGAACGGTTATGTAAAAAAAATCCTTCGGTTTAGAGGTATTGAAGTTCACATTTACTCGAGAAGCCAAGCCGTGCGAAAGAATCAATTAGATTCGTTAACCGAAAGGGTCACGACGGATGCCCTACTCTTGTGGCTCCAAAATAGGCTTAAGAAGCAGCCTCCCATCACGAATATGAAAAATAAGCTTGAAAAAGCATTCGTTGGAAGGACTGGTCCAAAGGCCACACTCACAGAATCCCTCATTTATGAAGATTTACAAAAAAAAGGCCGGAGAGGATCCTGGATTTTCGGAACTGCGGCCTGGGAATCGGTTTCACTTCTATCTACAACAAGCGGGAAAGTGCTCAAAGAAATGATTTGGGCCCATCCCCGTAACGATGGGGGTCTGATCCTCGGTTTTCCTAAGATTCAGTTGGGAGACGAGCTCGAAATAATCTATGGTCTCGCCGATTCTGGACTTGGAAATGTGAAGGGGGCCCCTGTTAATCTGGATCTTTTCATTGATTATAAAAAGGAGGCAAGTCTTACCGCCGCCAATGAGGCGGGTTGGAAGAAAGCGATGATAGAAACGAAAGAATATTCCGGGCTCAGGCGAGATATTCTATTTTTCATTACCAGTCCCGATCAAAACTCTCGCCATTTTTGTTTCGATTTTAATATCGCGGCCCCTTCAGTTCCGAAGCTGACCGAGACCCGGTCGTTGAAAACATGGGTAGAGCAATTAAAAATCTATCGAATTACAAGGGAAGGCAAGAGAATCAATCCCCTCCGATTTGACAAAAAAAAGGTTTCAGCTCAGGAAATGCACGAGTTTGATGCTGCAAGTCTTGATGAGGGTTGGCTGGATCAGCGATGGGTTCTGGGGAAGAAGGATTGGGATTCGGTTGGAAGGACTCATCAACGAATCGATGACAAGATTCGAGACGGCATATGGGCTCATCCCAAAGATGGAACGATCTTGGTAATCGAAACACCACGCTGGAAGGTGGGCAACAAACTAAAAGGTTACGTGGGACTTACTGATTATTCAGTCAAGCGCTCAAAAATCAAGAAAATCACGGCACCCGTGAAATTCCAGATTTTCGTGGATGGCCGGAAAGCCCTGGAGAAAAAAATAAAAAGGAAAAAGGAGATCTCTGATTTCAAAATCTCGGTTCCGGAAGGAGCTTCTGAAGAAAAGACTTTGCGGGTCGAAATTAAATCTGCCAAGGATAGTTGGGCCCATCTCGTTTTTGACCTTTGGAGTCCAGAAACGAAATGAAATTGAATATAGAAAAAATTTTAGTGGGGTTTTTTATAGCGGTTTTTGTGACACCTTATTTGGCGGGATTACTGATTCCCAACGAAGACTGGCCCGTCACGAGCGCCCCCATGTTTGCTCATTATGTGGATGATCTCACGCCTCGGTACCGTTTCCGCTTTATGGGTCACTTTAACGCTTCATCGAAGAAGAAACGGGAGATCCGAGCCAAAAAAGATTTAGGGATTCGAGAATGGAATTTGATGCGATTTTTTTTTGGCAAGGTTTACGGATCCATCGATCCTTACTCTCCCTTTGGGCATCATCCGGAAGACAATCCCGAACGGTTTCAAGAACGTTTGGGAAGATTTTTCCAGGGCCTCATGAAGCAGTTCCAAAAGATGAACCCCAAAGAGGGGAATCAACTTGAGCGTATTGACCTGCTGGTGGTGAAGCTGGACAGTCAGAATCGAAAAATCGAGAGCCGTCGTGTAGGATTCTTCAATGTCTCAAGCGGGCGATTTGTTCATTCGTGGCAAAAACCGTGATTCGCCGATTGGGGTCTCTTCTTGACCGTTTTTGGTTTTCCAATGTTGATCCTTGGCAACTGGGTATTCTTCGGATTGTCCTCATCGGCGGTTTGGCCTTGCCCCGCATTTCAAAAAGTCTGAATTGGCTTGAATGGGCGGCCGAAACTCCCATTGAATTAATGCAGCCTGTCCTTGCCATTAGATTGCTTCATCTCCCTTACCCGATGCCGCAAGAGATGATTGGTTGGTTTGGAATCATTGTCAGGACAGCAGGATTTTGTGCCCTCTTCGGAATCTTTACAAGGGTCTCATTAATTTTGTTTTCGCTTGGTTTTCTCTATTTGGCAGGCGGCCAATCCTCATGGGGATTCTTTGCGCACACCCCTTCTTTGCCGGCGCAGGCCCTGTTGATTTTAGCCTTCGCGCCTGGTTCAGATGCTTGGTCCCTGGATCGAGTGTTTAAAACGTTAGGGAGCCGTGAAGAGAAAGAATCATTCTGGAATAGGTTGAGGGGACCCTTGGTATCCGCTTGGGGATTGCGTTTGATACTCGTTCTTTTGGCCCTCACTTATTTTTCTGCCGGTTTGTCCAAAATACGGTATTCAGGATTGAAATGGGCAGATGGAAAGACGCTAGGTTTCTACATGAACGGAAGCAGTATATCCCAATTACAGCAATTTTCGGGTCCTATACGGCCCTCGTCTAAGCAATTGTGGAAAGATGGATTTGGAATTGAAAATTACCTTTATGCCACTCCCGGGACGAAGTTGAGCCGGCGGCTTGCTCAAAATGCAGGCTTTATGGCGATCCTTTCGGTCTTTACGCTTGTTACGGAACTGGGTTTTCCGTTGGTTTTATTGGGCGGATTTTTTCAAACAATTTTCCTTCTGGCAGCCGCGAGCTTTCATGCAGGCTCCCACCACCTTATGGGTGTGAATTTTGATCCCTGGCTGTATGTCTGCTTGATTCTTGTAGACTGGAAAACTTTGATTAAGAAGGGGAAACTTGTATGGGATTCAATAAACAGGTATTGATTCCATCCTTGAAGTGGTTCTTGGTCGTTATCTTCGCCGTTTTGGCAATTCATTTTGAATCAAAGGAAGGCCGAAATCCTTTCAATTCTCTTCGGACGATTCTATTTAACCAAGTCGAGATTCAAAATTTTTCGAAGTCACCCGTTCCCGATCCGGTTAATGAAATTAAGGAAAATCCGCAGGACCTTCATTTGCTTTTTGTGGGAGATATCAATCTTGCCCGCCACGTGAACAAGGAACTGCGGAAACTACAAGACATTGAGCAGGCATTTGCTTATGTCCAGCCTTTTCTTCATCTTGCGGATGTCCGATTTGGTAATCTTGAATGCGTTCTCACAAGACAGCCGCTTCTAAAGCGACCCAACCACACCTATTATTTAAGGGCGGTACCCAAGAATGTTCATTTTTTGAAGTTATTAAAATTCGATGTACTTTCATTAGCTAATAATCACACCCTGGATGCTGGAGAAGATGGATTAAAAGAAACGATTCAAGAGCTGACACAAAACGGCATTCATGCAATTGGAGTCAGCCAGTCTGCCAAGTCATGGGAACAAACACCCCTTACCCTGGAGCGTAAAGGCATTCGTCTCGCATTTCTTGCTTATAATGACATCTCCCTTCAAATAAAGACAAAAAAACAGTTTTTTCCCTTTCCGGCCAATACGGACCGAATTCACGATGAGATTCTCAGGGCACGTCAGAATCATGATGTGGTTATCGTTTCTTTCCATTGGGGGCACGAGTACGACCATTCAGCTTCCAAGCGGCAGGGGGAATTAGCTGAAGTTGCCAAGAAGGCAGGAGCCGATCTGATTGTGGGGCATCATTCTCACGCCGTACAGCCCATCTCCTGGGATCCTGAGAAAAAACAGTTAGTTGCTTTTTCATTAGGCAATTTCATCTTTGATTTATTCCGTCCGTCACGTCTAAGAAAGATGCGCCGGAGCGCGATTCTTTATGTTCGCGTTGATTCAAGGACAAAGAAGATCAAAAGTTTTGTTCCAATTAGCGTGTATTTAAATAAACGCTACGAACCCATCCCATTTTTTGAGTTTACAAGCTTGAATTCTTTAACGAATGCCGGACAGGAAGCTGTGTCTTCGGGTTACGAGTTGAGGCGTAACTTGAAAGAGGCCAAGGTGTATTTAAAGGATAGGGGTGAGAAAGTTGCTTATGATAACTGGCGTACAGATGTTGCCCGATTTACTTTTTTTGAAGGTGAACCGGTAGGAGAAATTGCGTTGCATAATCGGTGGCAAGCTGGCGATGATGCAAGATTTTCATTGGGAGAAGGAGCAGAATTCAGCCATGGCGAGTTTCGAGAAATTATCTGGTTGCGGGTTCCAGAGAAAATGAAACTTATCATTGAGTATCCAAGCATTCGATGGGGAGAAAGCTTAGAAGGATTTTTTGGCTTTCCTGATTGGGCCACCATGGAACCATTTGGAGAACCGGTCGATATCCAAGTTTTTATTGGTGACCAATTGATTCATTCGGAGAAATTGAAAAATCGTCCCGGATGGGAAACCTTTCGAATCAACACCTCCCAATGGAAAGGGAAGAAATTACCGATTCGGATTGAGTTTGGAACGGCGGGAACTCAACGTCGCTACGTTGGATTCAACGCTGCCATTTCAGGATAAAGGGTTCCACTTCAGAATTTGTCGTGTCATAGGGAGAATATAAAAAACGAGCCCCGCGCTTCGCCGCCCATGAATAGTAGACGTCTAACATATTTTCATCAATGGGTTGCAGGTGTGTGGCCAGAAAACTGTAGGAATCCGACTCATAAATCACAAGATGATTTTGTGGATTTTGGACTTTCTTTTCAGAAAGGGCTGTCAACATTTTATCGAGCATTTCCGGTTTTAGCTCATCTTTTCCGGCTCCTTTGGCTATGGCAATAATCAGCCGCCCTTTTGAGGTCAACTGTTTAAAATAATCGCTTGATAAGTTGATAGGATTTACAAGAACAACAACATCGTAATTTTTCTTCCTCCTCCTCAAAAAGTCTTTGACATTGACGTTGCCGATTTCGATAAAATGAGGAATCGGCGAAGCCCCTTCTACCAGGGATTGTCCACTTGTAAGACCTGAAATGAGAGCAACAGATCGCTGGCCGTCTAGCGTAGTGCTGGGAGAATAAGGAATTTCGGAGTGTTTGTCAGATTCATATTCAATGAAGAAGGACTTGCTTTGAATCTTCAATGCCAGCAACGAAATCCCCAAGACCAAAAGCACACTAACTGTTAATAGAGAAACTCGATATTTTAAGGCCACAACTCACTATTATCATCGAGTCGGTCTTTTGCGCAACAGATTTAGAAGCGAAATGCTTGCTATTTACTTTGAATCGAAAAAGCCGTTTTTAAGAAGGAAATGAATACATTGGGAAGTTTAAAACTCAAGATCTTTGTTGTCCTTTTGTTTGTAGTTCTCATCGCTATTTCGTCTCCTTACTTATTGACTATTTCCAGATTTTTTAATGTTGACCTGTCCTCCTGTTCTAATTCTGATTATCATCGGAATCCCTTTGTGCCGGCGCCCCAAAAGGGCAAAGACCACTTTCCAGAATTGAAGCCGGGAATATTTCTTTGGCCAAAGGTTCCTTTTCACATCGCAGAGCCATATTCAGAAACTGGACGGCCCTCCGTGATTACCACGGGAGAAAATCCCTATTTTTCCTGCACGCTGCCTTTGAAAGCTGAACCGACACGCGCCTTGCATCTGGCTGTGGATGGAGTTTGGATTGGCAAACAGCCGGCAAGGGTGGCACGTTTGGAAATCCATTACGAAGATGGATCGAAGACGGAAAAGATTTTGGTGGCTAATGAGGATGTTTGGAGCTACGGACATTTACTCAATAGAAAAGACCGCATTCCGAAATCCAGGATTCTCTGGCAGAGTCCGTCGGGACAAAAGCTCACCGGTGTTACAATTCCTCTCGATCGAAAAAAAATTCCGAAGCAGCTTGAGATTTCGGCTATGCCGGCGGGAGGAATAAAAGGTTACGTGATAGGAGTCTCTTTTTTTGCAATCACCCAAGAAAAAGCAGGAGGGGGATAGGGTTGTGACACGGAAGTTCGGTCGAATGGCCGCTCTAGTCAGCATTTTTACTGTAGTAGCCCTGTTTTCCGTGCTTCGTTTGGTGCCGGGAGTTTATCGGGGCTGGCAGCGCTGGAAGGCGCCAAATATTGTTAACGCTCACGAACATTTTCAGTCTTTTG
>CAZUJQ010000078.1:0-11077 GCA_964620805.1 uncultured Planctomycetales bacterium
GAGCCAGGCGCCGCTCCCAGCGGAAGTCGAGCACGGCTCGCGCCGGACCGCCCTCGCCGCATTGATGCCGGCGACCATGCCCTGACCCGCGGCCTCTTCGTACCCGGTTGTGCCGTTGATCTGGCCCGCCAGAAAAAGACCTTCGATTTTTTTGGTTTCCAGATGGCCGTGGAGCTCGGTCGGCGGGACAACACCATGCTCGATGGAATAACCCGGACAGATCATCTTGGCTTTCTCAAGCCCTTTGATGGAATGGATCATCTCCTCCTGGACATCCGCCGGCAAACCCGTGGAGACACCGTTGGGATAATATTCAAAGGTGTCTAACCCTTCGGGCTCCAAGAAAACGTGGTGGGTCGGTTTGTCTTTGAATTTAACGATTTTGTCTTCGATCGATGGGCAATACCGCACCCCTGTGGATTGGATCCGCCCGGAATACATGGGCGATAAATGAAGATTTTTACGGATGATCTCGTGGGTCTTCTCGGTGGTGCGCGTTATGAAACAAGGCCTTAAGTCTTTGGGAAGCTCGTGGGTCCTGAAAGAAAAAGGGATGGGATGAGGATCCGAGTCCTGTCGTTCCAAGTCGCGAAAGTCGATCGTTCGGCCATCCAACCGGGGAGGCGTTCCAGTCTTGAAACTCAAAAAAGGGAAACCCAAACGCTCCAGACAATCCGGCAGCCGGCGGGAGGCCGGCTCCCCTACTCTTCCACCGCTCGTAATCGATTCTCCCACATGAATCCGGCCCCGTAAGAATGTTCCGGTTGTGATGATAACGCAGCGGCAGGAAATGGATTCCTCGGATACGGTCTTCACTCCCACGACGCGCCTCTCTTTCACCAAGATCTCACTGACCTGATCGACTAAGACCGCCAAATTCTTCTGATGCTTGATGACCTGCTGGATATACAACTTATAACGCAGCCGGTCGGACTGACAGCGGGAGGAGCGAACCGCCTGGCCCTTGGAACGGTTGAGCTGGCGGAATTGAATCCCTGTTTTATCCGCGGCCCGGCCCATCTCACCGCCCAAGGCATCGATTTCCTTGACGAGCTGACCCTTCCCTACGCCGCCGATCGCGGGGTTACAACTCATCTGGCCGATGGTCTCTTTAGACAAAGTGATCATCAGGGTTTTGGCGTTCATGCGGCTGGCGGCCAAGGCGGCCTCCACGCCGGCATGGCCAGCGCCGATGATGATGCAGTCGTAATTTTGTTCGTATCTCATTTGTCAGGGTAAAAAAGAATTTAGGCCTTCTGCAGGCGGGGACCGCTGCAGGATTCCCGGATAACCAGCTTGGGAGGCAAGATTTCTTTCACCAGAGGATGCCTTTTACCGGCGACGATGGCATTGAGCGATTTGACCGCACTTTCCGCCATCTGAAACAAAGGTTGCCGGATGGTCGTCAAGCCAACCGGGCCGTAGCTCGCGGCGGGATTATCATCAAAGCCGATGATAGAAATATCGTTGGGAATTTTAAAGTCTTTCTCCAGCATAACGGCCATAATTTCCAAGGCCATATCATCGCTGGCCGCAAAAATCGCTGTGGGTGGATCCTTTAACTGTAAAATCTTCAGGGCCGCTTCTCGGGCGCTTTGCCGGGAATAATCCCCTTTTAAAATATATCCTTCCACGAGCGGCAGGCGGTTGTCTTCCAAGGTCTTTTTGTATCCTTCCAAACGATGCGCTGCGGCCTGGGTGTGGAGATTGCCCGTGACCGTGGCAATCTTTTTATGCCCCAAGCTGACGAGATAGTCTGTGGCCATATGCGCCCCTGATCTATTGTCAATCGCCACATAATTGACTTCCAGATCTTCGACAATGTTATTGATCACCATGCAAGGAATCCCCTCCTCTAAGACGGACTCGACTTGCTTGCGATTCTCAATGATATCAGCAAAGATGATTCCACCGACGTTCGTGGCATTCAGGGCATTGTAACCGTTAGTGATATGGAAGATCAAATCTAATCTCAACGTCTCGCAGGCGTGGCCTACCCCACGGATCAGCTCGATGCCGTAAAACGAATGGAAAATCCCGGGATAGCCAGGCATAACCAGCCCCACGGCATTATTCAAACCGCGGGCCAGGCGCTGCGCGCTCACATTGGGTCTAAATTTGAGGTGGGCTACAGCCTCTTCAACCTTGACAATGCTTCTTTTGTTGACGGTGGGAACTTTATTGAGGACACGGGAGACGGTGCTGATGGAAACCCCGGCTCGTTTTGCTACATCTTCGATACTGATTCTTTTTTTATTCACGTCACCGAACGGTATCTCCAACCTTGATTGGGCTCGCCTTGTCTTTGATATCAGCAGCGGCAATATCTTTTCTGACTTGAATGACCTCTAAACCGGCCACGTATTTAGCATTGCGATACACATTCAAGGCATCGCCAATCTGAAGACCGGATTTTTCCCCCAAATTAACAATGACAAAATTATTTTCATCATTAACGCTGACCACACGCCCCTCCCATCCCACGAGCCCTCCCGGGGAATCCTCGATTTTTTCCGGTACAACCGGACCTTGCGCCTTGACAATAATAGGGGGGAGCTCGACTTCTTTGGAAGAGGCCTTGACTTGTTCTATTCCCCGATCGAGATGATCCTTGATTTCCCAGATCTCATCCACCCTCTGCTGGATGACGTTTTCGGTTTGAATCAATTTCTTCTCAACGGCATTTTTTTCTTCCGTAAGACGGGCCACGCTCTTTTCTAAAGCAATCTTGGTTGTGGTCAGATTTTTAATCTGGGAGCGCAGCGCAACGTTTTCCTCCTCGAAGTGTTGAATCCGGTCATTCAAGAACTTCCTCTCATTTTTGGCCCGTGCCAGCTCCAAGGAAAGATTGTTGGCCAAATCCTGGGTGTGCTTGATATTGCGCTCCATCTCGGCTCGCTGGTTCTTGAGATTGCTCATTTCCATCTCTAATTCCGAGGCCTTGCCTTTGAGCTCCTCGGTTGTCATGGCGTTCTTTGATAATTGGCTCTTGAACTCCTCCAATTCCACTTGGAGGCCCGCCTTCTCTTTTAAAACCTGCGCCCAATACGTTTCATCTTGCTCGGAGGGAGACTGACCGCTTTCTACTGTCTGAGTAGGAGAGGGGGACGCTCCAGAAGGGGCCTCCTTGTAGACAATCTGAGGGGCGGGTTTCTCCTGAAGTTTCACCATGAGCTCATCGCGCTCTTTCTTCAAGGACTCCACCCGGGCTTTCCAATCATCCCGTTCGGAGGTGATTTGCGTCAGTTGTTTGTTGAGATCGCTGAGTTGACTGTTGACATCGGCGAGATCTTTTTCGAATTTCGATTTGGCGGTTTGGGCCTCTTGCAGTTTTTCTTCAGCCTTTTTTGCCTCTTGCAACAGCTTTAATTCCCGGCTTTCGGCCTTACTGGCCTGCTCGGCTAAAGCCTTATTTGTCTCTTCCAGCGATTTTTTCTGGTTGAAGGCAAGGATAACGGTAAAAGCACTCAACACCAACAACACACCCAGGATCAAGATAACCAGCTTCGCCACTTTTGACATGATGTTCTCCCTTATCTTCCATGAGTTCTTTAATAAGAGATTTTTTTATCCCTGGCTGGATAAATTTGTATGCATCATATCAAAGGATAAATTTCAATACAAGAAAAAAGGAAGATATTTATTCATATTGAATCTCATCCAAATAAAAGACGCATTTATCCGGATTGAAATCAATATTGGTCGACCAGGCGAAGCCGCCGCTTAAATAGGAGAGGTCTTTTCCTCGGAGATCGATTGTGTATTGCTGCCATTCGTTGGTCAAGATCACGGGGCCGATCACCGCGGTATCGGAATCCGGATACTCCCCCATGATTCCACCGATTTTAAACTCCTCGATTCTTTCCTCGCCGTTTTCTCCCTTGGCCCAGAATGTCAATTTCGAGGCCCCGGTCAAATCGAATCCTCCTTTTTGACCGCCCCAATTGTTGGCAGGGTTAAGCCAATAGATCCCCGCCCATTTGGCTCCTTGCTGAGAGCACCCGATGTCATACTCTATTCGGATACAGGTGTTTCCCGCATGGCAGCTTTCCTGCCAAGTATCCTCGAAGGTCAGACACTTTCCGTCCGGCATAAAGCCCGAAGGAATATAATGATTCTCGCGAGATCCTTTATCCCCATACACCATAAAGGGGACAAACCCTTCCAACGGAACAGAAGACTCCGAAGTCTGTTTTGAAGCGTTCAAGGCATTTTGAGCAGGCCTTGATGAGGTTGATTGATTTTCTGACGCTGGTTTAAAACATCCTGATGCAAAAAAAACAAAAGTTAACAAGAAAATAAGGTGAGAGATCATCTTTTAAGCTCCCGTCATTTTTCCTTAGTTCCATATCTCTACTCTTCTAATTTTTCGGCAGTTTCCCCGGAGCCCTCGCTCTCTTGTATTTCTAAGGACTCTAATTTCTGCTGGGCCACTTCCGCCGGTTTCCAAAACCAGCCCTGAGGATCCCAGCATTGCGCGTAATAATACTCATCAATCAGCTTTTTAAAGACCTCTTTGGCTTCTTCTTTTTGTCCGGCGTTTTGATACGCCTCGCCTTTGATGTAAAGACAGGTGCCGACGTCATTCAAGGCCCAGTACGAAAAGATCTTCTCTTTTGACTCCCAGGGATATTCGGTCAAGGAATCCTGCATCTCCTTGGCCTTGGCGCTGTAGAGATCAAAACATTTATTCACGTACATCAAAACCTTTTCCAAATCATTCTCTTCCAAGGCCCCCCAGGCCTTCACAGTTAACTGCTCTGAGCTGTAATCGCCAAAATCGATGTCCAGCCCAGATTCGATCATGGCCAGTCGTTCTTGGGCCGTCTGTGCCGGTTTCCAGAACCATCCTTTCGGATCCCAGCATTGGCCATAGGTATACTCATCAATCAATTTCTGGAAAACCTCTTTGGCCTCGTCCATCATGTCGGCCTTGCGGTAGGCCTCGCCTTGAATAAAAAGCGAGGTGGCCACATCGTTCAAGGCCCAGTAATTGAAGATGTCCTGATCTGAGCCGGTCGGATAATCGCTTAAATCGGCCTGCATTTTCTTGGCCTGCTCACCGTAAAGTTCAATGCACTTGTTGGTATAGGCCAGGACGGCTTCGAGATCATTCTGTTCCAACGCCTCCCAGGCCTTGGTGGTTAGCGTCACCGAACGGTAATCACCGAAGTTATAACCATAGACCACTTCCTGGGGGTAAAAACCCATCCCACCAGAAACAAACATAAACACGAGAACCACAAAAAACCTTTTCATTCTTATTCCTCCTATTGTTATCCTGATGATAATTTATCAATTCCATAGAATAATTTTTCAAACTCTTTTCAAAGCCGCACCTCCTTTTATTACAAGCGCCATAATTCTTGATATGTAAAGTAACTTTTCCGCAGTTGCCTTAAGAAGGGGCTGTTTTTACCATTGCCCTGACCACTGATCCCAAACCATTCCTCATAATAATAGCCGCCCGGAAATGGCCCGATCGCATCCGACTTTCGATCGTGGAGGAAGGGCTCGTAATTCTTCCACCATTCATCCAACCATTCAAAGACAATCCCCCCCAAGGAATTTCCTACCCCCTCGGCGTATCCAGCGGCATTCTCTGCAATATCCAGCCAGTTTCCCCTATGGTAAGCGGCCTGGGCCTCTTCGGCTTCTTCGATGGTTAGATGCTTGGCATAGGCCGGCGCGCCATACTCGGTAATGAAAGCGGGCTTTCCTGTGGCATCGAAGACCTGCTCCCAGAAAGAGCCAAACCCATAATCCCCTCGATAGACATTGGCAGCAAAAACATCCACCTGGGGAGCGTGCTCGGCAAAGAGATCGAGAAATAAGGTATCGCCGTTGCAAAGAGCCACGGGATGATTTTTATCCACAGATTTGATCCACCCCGCCACCTCATTAACAAATTGGAAATAGGCTTTGGGTTTGCTATCGGCGTTGTTGGCCACACCGTAATTATTTTCATTGCCCAGAATCCACATCAGGATATAGGGCTCGTCTTTAAACTCCATCACCATCTTCTTGACGGACTCCAGCATGGCCTGCCTGTGCTGCGGATTTTCATAATCGGTTCCCGGATACCAGCTGGCGCCGGAGCCCAGGGCATACTTACCTAAATAGTCGCCCATGATAACCCGAAAGCCGTATTCCTCATGCATTTTTCTTAAGATATTTTTATCCGGCGCAAAGGGTTGATGATATTCGCGGATGGTGTTAACGCCCAATTCTTTGATCAATTGAAAATCTCCGACAACCAGCTCATCCTGATCTTGCTCGTTATTTCTATTCTTGTCGACCCAGGAATCGTAAGGGCCGTCGATTTTGCCATTTTCATTAACATCGGACGTCATCCAGCTGATCAATGTCCCTTTGTCGGGGCTCTGACCCACCTTCGTGGGATGGTAAGTGATTCCCTTAATCAGATAAGGCCTGTCCTCTACCAGAAGCTGCCAGTGGCCATTCTCATACTGCACCAAACGCACGTTCCCTTCACCGACGCTCTTTTTAATTTTTCCCAATTTGGTTTTTTTGGGCTGGGGTTTTCCAAAACTCATTTTTTCGCTCAGCTTTTCTACCCAGTTTTTTTTGATCACAATTCCGGGGTAAGTCAGGATGACGTCATTTTTGATATCGTTATCGAAACCATTCAGGATTTGGATCTTGGCCCATTGAAATTTCAGCTCTAAATCGGGATGCTGACGGATCAGATGCTTGATTTTAGAGATCGCGGCCTGGCCCGGATACCAGGGAGTCTGCCAATACGTCCACGCCACGGCATTGGGAAAGTGAACCACAATGGCATGATACGCCTTGATGGCCTCATAATACATTTTGGCCTTTTCAAAAATCGTGCCCAGATAGAAAAGTTTGACCCCCCAAGGCTCCGGGGCCGTGGCCCATTTGTAAAAGGCCGCTTCTAAATCATCATGATGAACAAAATCCCAATGGCTTCCCTCAAGCCGGCCTTCTTTCATGGCCTTCTTATACCCCGGGTCCTTGACTACCGCGCCGTTATTGGGATAGATTCCCTCACCCGTGGCCGCGGACAGTCCCTCGGGATCGGTCAATTCATAGCGATAATCTTTCGTTCCCACATTGAGAAATTTGCCATACCTCCGATAATCGATGACATCTTCGGTGCCTGTGGTATGGAGCCTGATCTGGGTTTTGGGAGGGCGGTGGACCTTGGCTTGTTCTTCCCTTTCTTGCTCTTCCTGTGTTTTTCCCGTCAAGACGTCAAGGGAGGCCTGGCTTTTTTCCGCCACCGACCAGAACCACCCCCGCGGATCCCAGGCCTGCGCCCAGGGAAATTCTTTTATAATTTTTTGAAATAATTCCTGGGCCTCTGGGGTTTTCCCGTTATTCATCAAGGCCTCGGCGCGAATGAATAGGCACGTGGCCACGTCATTCAAGGCCTGATAATCTTTTTCCTGTCCGCGGGGAGGGAAACTGTCGAGCTGGGCCTCAAGTCTTTTCGCCTCCGAGCCGTAAAGCTCCTCACACTGAGTGGTCAATTCGATAACTTTCTCTAAGTTGTTTTGACCCGAGGCCTCCCAGGATTTGGCGACCAGCTCTTTTGAGGAAGGAAGATCCCTTTCTAGATTTTGGTCACCCTGAGGGGTTAAGCTCTCTGGCAGGGGCCCGACTTGATTTCCGGGGATTTCTTGATTTCTAACGACTACCAAGCCTTCCGCAAGACTGGATTCAGGCAGGATTAAACCTGAAAGACAAATATAAAAAAATAAAAAAATGAGGCTGATTTTCAATTGTGAGTTGATGAATCTCATCATCCGACAATGGCTCCTGAGGAAAGACCTTTGATGATGTGTTTCTGCATCAAAAGGTAGACCAAAATGATAGGGGCGGCCGTAATCGTCAATCCCGCCATGAGCAGAGGATAATCTGTGCTATGCACTCCCTGAAAGACCATCAAACCCCTCTGAAGCGGCATTAACGACTGATCGTTCAAGAGAAGCGTGGCCAGGATGTATTCGTTCCAGACATTAAGAGAGTTAAAGATAACGATGACCGCAATGGCCGGACGGGCCAAGGGAAGGGCAACATGGCGCCAGATCCCCAGCTTCGAACACCCATCGATGCGGGCCGCATCTTCTAGGTCAGAAGGCATCTTATCAAAAAACGTCTTCAGCAGAAAAATGCTTAACGATAATCCCACGTTAATCATACAAAGTATATATCCGATTCTGGTGTTGACAAGCCCCAATGTGACCATCAAAGAGTATAAAGGGACAAAAGCCCCAGGCAAGGGAATCATCATCGCTGCTAAAAATATAGAAAAGAAAAAGGTTTTCCCTGGGAATTGCAGACGAGAAAAGGCATAAGCCGCCAAAGAGGAAATGAAAACGATTCCCACGACAACACTGCTGGTATAAATCACGCTGTTTAAGCAATAGATCCCAAAATTTCCTTTGGTCCAGGCCCAATAGTAATTCTGAATGTTAAATTGAGTCGGTATCAAGGATTTGCTCACAAAAATGGTCTGCTTGGTCATCAGAGACGAACGGATCATCCAAAATAAAGGGAAAAGGCATGTGATGGCCACCGCGACCAAAAAAAGATGGATAAAAAATGACTTGATCCGGAAAATCAAAAGATATCGGTTAATCTCTGGCATGTTTTAAGCTTGTTTTGCCCTTTTAGAAAGCTGGATCTGAAAAAAAGAAACGACAACCAAAATCATGCCAAAAACAACGCCCTGAGCACAGGCGTAGCCAAAACGATTGGTTCCGGTCATCGAGGCCAGGATACGGGTCACCGGGACTTCCGTGTGATACCCCAGCCCTTGCCCCACCATCGACAAAACCAAAACAAATACCTGCATGGATCCCAGGATCGTCAAAATGACAACGACCAGAATGACGGGGATCATCATGGGAATCGTGATATTCATAAACGTTCGCAACGATCCGGCGCCGTCGACCTTGGCGGCTTCGTACAGCTGCCGGTCAATCGTTTGCAAACCTGCCAAGAAAATAATGAACCCCCATCCGAATCCTTTCCAGCTATGCACAACCGCAATACAGGTCAAGGCGGTTTTAGGATCCGAAAGCCAGTCATTGACAAGATGGGGCAGGCCGATCCGATTTAAAAAATGATTCAACAATCCTATGGACTGGCCGTCTTGCATCCCGGAGTTCAAGATCCATGTCCAAATCAATCCGACCACCACCTCGGAGAGCACCGGGGGAAGGAAAAAAATCACCCGGTAAAATTTCTTCATGCGAATCTCCCGATCGCAAGCCAAGGCCAAGGCAAACGCCAACGCATTTTGAAAGATCAACGCAATGAGCGTGATATACGCCGCATGCCCCATCGAATCCCACCAGATGGTGTCCTGCATCAGCTCGCGAAAATTATCCAATCCTACAAATTCCTGGTGGGGGCTGATCCCATTCCATTCGTGCAAGGATAACCAAAAAATATTAAAGAAAGGAAAGATATAAAAAACTGAAAAAATAACTACGGCGGGCAAGACAAAGAGGAAGTTTTCGAAATAACCACGCCACTGCACGGAAGAGACGCGGTTAGGGGAGAAGATATCCATAATCTTTATTTAACGTTACTTCTTTTTCTTGCGCATCTGCCGTTCCTTGACCGCCTGCACCTCCTGAGCCATCCCTTGGGGGGTCTTCTCGCCGATGATGATGGACTGAATGCCCTTGGTAAAGGCCTCGGTGACCAAGGCATCCTCATTGTATTTCCAGATCGTGGGATGGGTGGTCTGCTCCATGGCGCTGGCAAACTGGGCTAGAATTTCGGGGATGGAAGACAGGGCCTCGGCGTTGGCCGGTAGATTTCTCGTCTCCATGGCGAGATAAGCCTGCTGGTCTTTGGCGGTCAGCCATTTGAGGAAATCGATCGCCATCTTTTTTCGCGGGGAACTGTTATTGACCACAAACGAAGAACCCGCCCCGCCCCAGATTTTCATGGGGAGATCCGGATTGATCGCTGGCGGCAACATCGCACCATATTGAAGATTGGGATTCATCTCCTGGTAGACATTCACAGACCACGACCCGTTGAAGGCAAAGGCCGCCCGTTCCAAGGCAAAATCCTGCTCCGCGTACTTGTTGACCTTGGTCACAATCCCTGCCGCCAGAGCGCCTTTGTCTTTTAATTCTTTAAAGACACCAAAGACCTTAACCCAATCCGGGTCCGTATAAGGGACCTCTCCTCTATACGTCGCCATGACCTTCTCTTCTCCCATAATATTAAAGGCGTAATTGGAGGCAAAACAATCGATCATCCACAGCTCTCCCCATCCCGAAACCAACCCCGTGATTCCGGCTTTCTTTAAGGCCGCAATGGCATTGAGGAACTCTTCAAAGGTCTGAGGCGGCTGGGAGACTCCCGCCTTCTTTAATAAATTGGGATTATAAAGCATCTGGATATTGGTGACATCGATGGGTACCCCATAGAGGCCGGGTTTAATGTGATAGATATTTCCTTCCTCAAAACGGTTGACCGACAGGGCCTTGGGAAAAAGGCTCTTTTCCCAGGCGCCGGAGTCAGCGAGGAATTCTTCTGTGAGGTCCGCGACAAAGCCGCTCTCGATAAATGAGGCAAAGATTTCCTTCTTATCCAAGACTCCAAAGATATCGGGTAAGACCTTGGCCTGGGCACTGGCAACCACTTTCTGGGAGTAAGCATCCGAGGGCGCATACAGCTCAAACTTGACTTTGACCTTGGTTTGCTCTTCATACTTTTGGGCGAGTTTCAGGAAGGTTTCATGGCGATCGGTCATCCAATGCCAGACGGAGATGGCCTGTTGTTTGGCGGGAGATTTGGTGCAACTGGCCAAGACCCCTAACAGCAAACACATACCGAGCAAAGACAGCCCTGCGAAAGAATAGAATTTTTTCATGGCGCCTCCTTTAGAAAGAAGATCCGACGATAAAGGTGTCAAATTTTATCATGCCTGGTGGTGTTTGTCAAAGATAAGCCAGATGGAGTTTCCCCAAAATTTATCTTTATTGCAGCAGGGGCGACATTTATTTTTATCCTTGAGTTTGGCAAATTTTTGAAAATATTGTCGTAAGAAGAAAGGCTTTCG
>CAZUJQ010000079.1:0-10894 GCA_964620805.1 uncultured Planctomycetales bacterium
ACTCAGCGATCGCGTGTTTGCCCTTCCTTGGCAGTTTATCAGTGAACTGGTTTAGACAGTCAGTCTGGACAATAATGGCATGAGTGTAGTAAAAAACACCTTATGGCAATAGTCAATGAAGGTTAAAACGATAGAAGGCCGCCGCAAAGCCCAAAGGCGGGTTTATCTGGTTGTATCGGAATTTCAAAAAGGTTATGGCGATACAACAACTGTAGGGGGTTTGGGGGATTGCAGGCAATCCCCCAAGGGGTGACAGCGAGAAAAGGCGACGAAGAGGAGCATTCTGGAGCGCCAGAGGGGCGATAGCCCTTATGGAAAATAGTGCATGAGCGAAGCGAATGCCTATTTTGAAGAACGGCGCGTATCTTAATCAAGAGCTGCTCGAGCGCGGACACGCCGTCCGAATGGCGGAGTCATGAAAAAGAAAACCGGAAAATTCACCCCCGAAGAAGAGACGTCTTATCGCAGGCTCATCGGCTCCATCAGAAAAGAGTTGGACGATGCCTATGTGAAAGGCGTGGATTTCAACAGGGAGCATTTTTTAGATTGCTTTGCCTGTGAATGTTTTGAAGGCGTGTCGGAAAAGGGAAGCAGAGGCGTTTACCGCAAGGACGGCACGCCCGCCGGATTGGATGGGGATTTCACGGTCCTTGATGTCAAGCGTAGGGATTATGTTATTAAAAAAGGCGGCCTTCGCTGGAGGACGAGGTATCGTTACCTCTGCGGCGTTTGCGGCGCCGAGCAAAAAGTCTGTCACGTTGATGATCTCTCGCAAGCCGACGCGGGCTGAATGGCAGACAGAGAAAGGGTCAGCCCCTCTTTGGGGACACCTGTGAACTCCCTACAAACGATTTAAGAAAGTTTGAAGAATTATTGAAAATAACGCAGTGTCCGCTACAGATCTTGTAGGACGACCCCCCTTATAAAGTTTTTCTTTTTTAAAATAATCCTTGACTCCGTACCATACTACAGGGTTTATACTATAATCAAAGGTAAAGCTATGAAAAAACTCAAAATCGGTGAAGTCGCCAAGAAAGCAAACGTTGGCGTGGAAACGGTGAGATTCTACGAAAGGATTGGGTTGATCCCCTGTCCTTGCCGGCTTCAGTCAGGATATCGACAATATTCTGAGGACGCCGTTAAACGTATACAATTTATTAAGAATGCCAAAGAGCTGGGTTTTTCATTGAAGGAAATATCAGAGTTATTTGCGTTGAGGGTGAGATCCAAAGCAAGATGCGGTGACATCAAAAAGAAGGCTGAGGCCAAAATAGCCGATATTGATGAACGGATTAAAACGTTGCAAAGGATGAAAAGTGCGCTCAAGAAACTGGTCTCTCAATGTAAGGGTGCAGGACCGGTTGGAGAGTGCCCGATATTGGAAAATTTCAATACGAAAAGTTGAACGAATTTATTCAAAGGGAGGTTGGCAATGGACGCAGAAAATAAATCACACAGTGGGACAAAGCGGTCATGGTGGCTGATTGGAACTCTTGCCTCTGCCATTGGGGCCTCGATTTGTTGCCTTGGCCCTCTGATTCTCGTAGGACTTGGTTTTAGCGGGGCATGGATCGGCAATTTGGCATCCTTTGAGCGTTACCGGCCATTATTTATGCTGATAGCCTTTGGATTTCTTGCATTTGCTTTTTACAAGGTTTACTCAAAACCCAAGGGAGAATGCTGTCAGACAGACAGCTACTGTGCCAGTCCCAAAGCGGATAAAATCAACAAAATTGCCCTTTGGAGTGTAACGGTTCTTGTTATTGGAATGCTTGTTTCTCCCAATGTCATCGGAGCATTTGCCTCCAAATCCACAATAAAACAACCGGTATCAACAAAACAAGTTGTACTAAATGTCGAGGGGATGACGTGCGCGGCTTGTTCCGTTACTGTAAGTAAAAGTCTTAAACGTGTTGACGGCGTTCAAGAAGCAAATGTCACGTTGACTCCGCCGGAAGCGGTTGTGACCTTTGATCCGGCCAAAGTCAAGGTTGAACAACTTATCGAAGCGACCAAGAACGTCGGGTATCCAACGTCTGTAAAGGGAGGGAGTTAATATGTCGGGTTGCTGTTCCCATAAATCAGACTCTCCAAAACTTCATCTGCTAATTGTCGGTGGCGGTTCGGCGGCTTTTTCAGCGGCCATCAAAGCTGACGAACTTGGCGCCAAAGTCACGATAATAAATGATGGATTGCCTATTGGTGGCACTTGTGTGAATGTCGGTTGTATCCCGTCAAAAACACTAATCCGGGCTGCTGAGGTTCAACACCGTGCCCTGCGTCATAATTTTAAAGGGATAACCTCTGATAGCAAGATCACAGACTTTAGAGCATTATTTCAACAGAAAACAGAACTTGTTGAGGAGTTAAGGCAAGCCAAATACTTGGATGTTGTCGCAGACCTTCCTGATTTTCAACTCATAGAAGGGCGCGCCCAATTCGTAGCTTCTAATACCGTAAAAGTAAACGGTGAAACATTCAGGGCGGATCGTGTGCTGATTGCCACAGGCGCTACTTCCCATATTCCCCCTGTTCCCGGCCTTGAAGAATCAGGATATTTAACCAATGTCAGCGCCTTTGAATTAACTGAATTGCCTAAGTCCATGATTGTGTTAGGGGGACGTTATATTGCCTTGGAATGCGCTCAGATGTTTGCACGTCTGGGAACGAAGGTTACTATATTACAGCGATCCTCCCGGATTTTACCGACAGAATCGGAAGATTTAACCGATGAATTAACCCGGTATTTAAAAGATGAAGGGATCGACGTTGTGACAGACGTTGCCTTGCAGGAAGTCAGCAAAGCGAATGAAAAATTTTTTGTTAAGGCTAAAGTGAATGGCCATGACCAAACATTTCAGGCGGAGCATGTATTAGTGACGACAGGACGAACCCCGAATACAAAAGATATGGGATTAGAAAATATCGGTATCCGACTGGATGAAAAGGGATTTATTAAAGTGAATGATCAGCTTCAAACGAGTCGGAAGAATGTTTATGCCGCTGGGGATGTGATTGGCGAGCCGATGTTCGTTTACACGGCTGCTTATGAAGGGGCTTTAGCGGCTGAGAATGCCGTCACCGGTAATTCCAGACGAAGAGATTATACGGTTCTTCCCTGGGTTATCTTTACTGATCCGCAGGTGGCCGGGGTGGGGCTTGATGAACAGCAGGCGCGTCAACAAGACATGGATGTGGATACGGCTAAACTTCCGCTTTCTCACGTTCCAAGATCTATTGCGGCAAGAGATACGCGAGGGTTTATCAAACTCATACGTGACAAAAAGACCGATAAACTCATCGGTGCGCGCATCCTGGCCCCCGAAGGATCGGAGCTGTTGATGGAAGTCAGCCTGGCCATCAGACACGGCATAACGGTGAAAGAGATCGTTTCCGCTTTTCATCCCTACTTGACCTTATCGGAAGGGATTAAGCTGGTGGCCATCACATTTGGCAAAGATGTCAGCAAGTTAAGCTGCTGCGCCACGTAAGGGTGAGAAAAATAACAAGGGGGTTGCAAATATGTCGAATAAAAATTAAACACATGGGTCGAACCGAAACAGGCTTGGAAGATGAAATATTCGGTCTGCCCGCAGATTGAAATAGAATGGAGGAACAAAAAATGACAAAAAGAAAAGTTGAAGTATTTACAAGTGGTTGTTATCTCTGTGATGGGACCGTGCAGCTTGTCAAAGAACTGGTTTGCCCAAGTTGTGATATTATCATTTACGACCTCTCGAACCCCTGTGATTCGAAAGAGTGCATTGAGAAATCAAAGGCGTATGGCATCAACTCCGTTCCGACAGTGGTTGTCGATGGGAAAATTGTGGAATGTTGCCGAAGCGGTAAGCCTGATAGGCACGCCTTGATGGCAGCCGGAATCGGACAAGGGTAATGGCCAAAAGCATGGTTCGACTCCGCTCACCATATTCAGCAAAACCGAAATGGGCAGCGCAGATAGTATCGGTGCTTTCGGCGTTGGTCGCTCTTGTCTGCCCGCTTTGCATTCCAGCACTGGGGACATTTTTGGCCTCCATCGGCTTGGGATTTGCGGTCAGTGTTACATTCCTGCAGCCGTTTCTCGTGGGGCTCCTTTTGATATCTCTCAGTTCCCTTGCTTGGTCAGGCCGTCTGCATAAACAATGGTGGGTATTAGCGGTGGGAGCGATAGGAGCCCTGTGTATCTATGCAGGCAGATATATCTGGTTTAACCAATGGCTGATGTATGCGGGGGCTTTCTTTTTGATTAGCATTTCTTTTATTAATTTTAGACTGAAAATTTTTTGTGGGTGCAGGTGATGCGCTCCATTCTGACCTGTCCTCATTGCGGATTTCAGAAAGAAGAGGAAATGCCGGAAGATTCCTGCCAGTTTTTCTACCGATGCAGCCATTGCGGCGCCCGTCTTAAGCCAAAAGAAGGGAATTGTTGCGTTTTCTGCTCTTATGGAACTGTCAAATGCCCATCGAAACAAAAGGAATAATTCCCCGGGCTAGCCCTGTGCTAATACAAACGTCCTTGAAAAGTTTACATATACAGCCATCTTGGCGACGAGCGAATGTAAAAATGATAAAGACGTTTGTATTAGTATGTAATTTTTTTCATCCGTTGGCTAAAAAGTTTCCACTGAAAAAGTAATCAAAAGTGGGAACCGGAAAGGGGGAAACGAGGATGGCGACTCCAAAAGTGAATCCAAAGCCGAGAAAGAAACCAAAACAACAACCGAAGAGGGGGAGGCCCGGCCCCGAGGGCTAATCGGCGGTTTTTTTTATTTCATCGGAGAGGTCGTTGCTTTTCCTTTCCGATTGATCGGCGGGATCTTCGATGCGATCTTTTGATGGGACAAATTCCTTTTTTTCTCGGTAACCCAGAATCCCATGTATCTCCCGAACATGAGGCGGGTCTGTGCATCTAAGGCCGGGAGAGAACTAAAGAACATGAGAATGAAGGGAATCGTTAACCATTCAAAGGCATATTTTAGCTTCTCCTTTAAGGAAGGAAAATTCATGTCTGGTTTTAGGCAGAAGACCGATGCTAATCATAATCGAAGTGATCAGGGAAATGGCCGTCAGACGAAAAATCATGGCCGTAATGCGGGAGGTGTTGTAATATAAAACCGAATTCAAATATTCTTGCTGAGCAAAGAGGGCCGGCAGCCAGCCAATCAAGCTTAAGATAAATCCCCATGTTGCCCAAGACACGTGCCCTTCAAACAGCTTAAAGCCATATTGGATTTTTTTATAAAGCGGAATGCCCCTCGATTTTAAGAAAGCCCGCATCACAATCGGAAAGTTTCCCCCCCAGGCCCATCGGCGTTTCTGCCTATAAACGCTCTTGACCGTGTCCCAAAAATCATGGGAGCCGGCGATGTCCATGGAGAGCGTCACGTGCAATGGAACAACGCGGTACTTTCCGTCAAAGTGGATCAGGCATTTCCAATAAATTGCAGAATCATCGGAGATCATGTCGACCGGCCAATATCCGCAATCGACCAGGGCCTTAAAACTCATGCTGTGGCTCGAGAAGGTCACCAGCTTCTCCGGGTTGGTGGCCTCAATCAGCTGAAAGAAGGAAGACCCGGATTCGATCACCCGGGCAAAACCCGGGACATCCCAAATATTGTTATGGTAAACGGGGATGGGTTGGAAACTGCTTTGAAGACGATAAGGAGAGATCATAAACTGATAGGTCAGGCAGGAGAAATAGTGCCTGCTGACCACGGTATCAGCGTCGAAACAGGACACAATGGCGTTTTCAAAAGGAATGTTTTTCTTCTGAAGATAGCCGGCCGTTTGCCTGGCGGCATGGGTCACATTGGCGCCTTTGACGGCCGCCTCGCCCGGGACATTCGTAGGGTGAACCAGGGTTAACACGTCCAGGAATTTAATCTTATATTTTTGTTCTAAAGCCAAGACGGATTTTTTAATTTTTTCCGCGGCCCGGTCTTCCAGGGCAAAAACCACAAGCATCCGGCCGGAAGGGAATTCCTGCTCGCTTAAGCTTTTGATTCCCGGTTTAATGATTTCCTTTGCTTCCTTGACGACCGGATAAATAACCAGATGATAGATATCCTCTGATTTTGGGGGAAGAGTACGGCTTTTTTGAAGAGCCAGGAGCTCGCTCAAGTGGATTCGAAGCGACAACCATTCCTTGAATGAGCCAGACGACTTTTCTCTTTTTAAAGAGTCGATGTGCCCATTGAGATTATCAAGGCCTTGGACTCTTTGCATCCAATCTGTTTTCTCCTCGATTTTCAATCGATGATAGGAAAAGGCCAAGAAGACCGTCATATAAAGAAGCCTAAGAAGCCAGTACAAATAGAACGCGATGATCACAATGGCCGCCCAAATCGGTTTGGTGATTGAGAGGAAGATCATGCCTAAGATGATGATCCAGCTGGTTACCCCAGGGAGCATCTCTAAGATCCGCTGGAGATGTCCTTCTTTTTCTTTTAGGTTCTCTTTCGAGTAATGGAAGTGCATAAGAAGAATAAAACTCTAATCCTTGGGCACAATCTTGACGCTCATGAGGTGCCCCATCTGGGGTTCGAGAAAAAAAAGCCTTCCCTGAGCCTCAAAGAAAGCAATGCCGGTTTGGGGCTTGATTTTGACCACTTCATGAGCCTGGGGTTGCCCGAAGGATTTGGTCTCGGTGACAAAAACCGTATTGTCAGCGATAAAAAGAATCTGGGCACCGTTATTGATCCATAAGGCCTGTTGAACATCTTGAGGAGAGATGTTCATCCAAGTTAAGGCCGGCACTTTCTGTAAGATCCCCTCTTCCAGGGTTTCCGTCAGGTCAAGAAATCCGATATCGTTATATCTCCACACCAAAAGGCGTTCGCGGCCCTTATCCCAGGCGAACCCTTCGATATTTTGGGGCATGAGTTTGTAAGGGGGCTGGTTTAAGAAAAGGCCGCCCCCCTTGGTCAAAAAAATGACGAGGTCTTCGGAAAAAACAGACATGTCTTGGATCTCATGCCTTTCGAATAAAGAGACCCCCGGGGGGTGGTTTTCCAAAAGAAGGGTGTTTTTTGCGTTTTCCTGGATCCGTTGAATAAGATAATCGTCTGGCAAAGCATAAATATAATTATTGTGAACGGTAAAGGTACGGATGCCGTTGATGAGTGTGGTGATTGTTTGAGAAGAAAGGTTCATGGCGTTAAGAGCACCGTTGTGTAAACTATAAAGGGTTTTTTCTGTGTTGGGGTCCCAGGAGATTTTCTCAAAGGGGTTCGGGAAGAATACGCTTATGTCCTTTATCACCGGGCAGGGGACTTTCAAATTGACCCAGAAAAATTTGCTTACGTCATTTTCTTGAGCCTCAATGAACAAGAAGGGGCTTCCATAGACCGTGTGCAGCTCAAGGACTTTGGCTTGGGCCCAGGGACTGTCGGGAGCGATCAGAGGGATCATCTCATTGTTTTTTAGGAAGATCTCCTGCTCCACAAAATTTTGCTTAAATTTTTCGGTCCACCGACACAGGAAGAAATCTTTAAGCAACGGCCCCTTCCTCAAGATAAAAAAGGGATGCCCGGCAAAAGGAATCAAATCTTGGAAGGAATCCCTGGTCAGTTCCCGCGTGCTCCAGATTTTGGGAATAAGCAGGATATTATCAGAGAGGGTTGCTTTGGTCCCTTGGACTTTTAATTTCTTGACCCACGGTTTGAAACCCTTAAGAACGATTTTTATGGAATAAGTCCCGGGGAGAAGATCCCGTACGATCGTCGGGGTCTTTTTAGAGAAACATTTTTTACTTGAGTTTGGCAAATTTTCGAATTTGTCGTCGGAAAAGTCTCTCGGATCGCAAAAACAGGTTTTCGATACCACAAAATTGCTTTCTCGACGAGAACTACCTGAAAATACGGCCCAAAAGCCCGAAAAAGTGCCAAACTCAAGTTTTTATTGATATAGACGGTCGCTTCCGAGGGTATGGTCGAAAGATAAATCAAGCCGGTTTTCTGCAATCTTTGGCTGTCGGGTTTGAACGTGATCCCCAGGGCATAGAGAATGACCAGAGGGCAAGTCACCAGATAGATGAGAAGAAACAGGTAAAATAAAATTTTTCTTAAAATCAACATGGCACCATATTAATGAAGCGGATAGAACAAGTCAATAATAGAATCAATTCCCCCTCTGGACAGATCAGGGGTTAAAGATATAATAAATAGTGTCTGAAAAAATCTCTTACGATTGGACACTAGTTCCCACCTTCGGTTACTTTTTCACTGGGAACTAAAGACCAGGAGTGAAGCTTGGGAGAAAAGATTGACCGCATTCGCCAGAGCAATCGCCAAGACGCCCAAGAGGCCCCCTACAATCACTGTGATCGTTGGTGTGAGCGTTGCCCCGTAGACATTCAGAAAAATTGCCGCCTTTATCTGGATGAGATCGGCCGCAAGGCCTTTAATATCGCGCATGGGCGGGACCCGGATGATCTGGAAATTTTGGAAAAGGAAATGGAGGAGGAGGCACAGGCCTTCGAGGCCGCTTTGGCTAAAGAAGAATACCACTTAATGGACGATGATGTCGAGTCTCTGGAGGAAAACGAGGAGGTGAAAAGGGAATTTGAGGCCTTGCACAATAAAGTCCATACTCATCCTCTCTGGAAGGCTGCCTGGCAGTATTGTTCCAAGGCAAGGGAGTTTCTAAAATCTGTAGATTTTCCTGCCCAAGATTTTTCTCCTGAAACGAAGTATCATCTGGAAACGATCACCTGGTATCATACTCTGCTTTCTGCCAAGATGAACCGGGCCTTAACCGGATTTTATGAGACAGACCTAGAGCATCTTAAGGATCACGCCGCCTGCGATGCCGTGGCCCAGTTGGATGTCTGTCAAAAAGCCGTTGAACAATCGCTTCAGGCGTTTAAAATGCTGGCGCCTTCTATCCCCCCGAACCCTTCCCTGGTCTCCCTGACGGCCCTGCTCAACAATATCCGTGATCAGATTCATCTGGTAGAGCAGGATCTGGAAGAGAAATTGTAAAATGAGAATGAAACCGACAAGGGGTTTTTATTTACGGGGTTTACTATTGGTATTTTTAGCAGGGGCCTCCTGCCGGTCATCTTTCATTGGGGAACAATCCCCAGGCTTCCCGGCTCACAATATCCTTACGGCATCGGTCCCCCGGGCCATAGAAAATTTTGCCCTTTTGGATCACGAGGGGAAATTTCACGAGTTGTATGACTATTCGAATCAGAGGGCCGTTGTGATCATCTCCCAAGGCAATGGCTGCCCCATTGTCCGTCAAAGCCTTCCCACCCTTCAAGCATTAAAGGAAAAATACGAACCGCAAAACGTTGTCTTCTTGATGATCAACGCCAACCCCCAAGACGATCGCGCAGCGATTGAAAAAGAAGCTCAGGACTACCATATCAACATTCCTATCCTCAAAGACTCATCCCAAGTTATAGCCGAGTCTTTAGATATCACAAGGACCGCGGAAGCCCTTGTTATCGATCCCGTCCGTTGGTCCATCGTCTATCAAGGGGCCATGGACGATCGATTAGGGTATGAGACCCAGAAAGATCATCCCCGCAACCGCTACCTTGAGAATGTCCTCGAGGCCCTTCTTAAGGGGCTCCCCATCCCCATCTCCAAGACACCGGTCAAAGGGTGCCTTATTCATTTTGAGCACAGAGATCGTTCTCATATTCCACTTTATACCCGGGATGTCGCACCCATTTTGATCAAGCATTGCCGGGTGTGTCATTCTCCGGGAGGGGTCGCTCCCTGGAGCATGGATCATTATAAGAAGATCAAAGGTTGGGCACCCATGATCCGGGAGGTCCTTCGCACCCAACGGATGCCCCCCTGGCATGCGGATCCTCATTATGGTGAATTCAAAGATGACCTTTCTTTAACAGCGGAAGAAATCAGGAAAATCGTTCACTGGGTTGAGACAGATCTTACGCGAGGTCCAGGGCAAGATCCCTTGGAAAAGATGAAACCCTCCCCCTCAGGGTCTGCTTGGGTTTTAGGACAACCCGATCTCATTTTTACTTTAAAAGAAGAACAGGAGATTCCCTCCATCGGTGGGGATCAGTTTCGGATTATTGAAGGAGACCAGCCTGTGAAGGAGGACATTTGGATCAAGGCCTTTGAAATCAAACCGAGCAATCCAAAAGCTGTTCACCATGGCAATATCGCTGTTGAACCCCTTGAAACCCATCGGGCAGCAGAGGCCTTCCAGGGATCCGGAGCAGATCGGCCGGCCCCTCAAGATAAGGAAAAGTGGTACGAGCGCTCCGGCGCAACCATGGAAACCGGGCAGGTGATTGCCGGCTACGCACCGGGAAGCGGCGTCATGAGGTTGCCGGAGAAAACAGGGATTTTTGTGCCCAAAGGTTCCAGGCTTTCTTTCCGTATGCATTATATAACCACCGGAAAACCAGAAAAAGACCGAACCCGGCTGGGTTTGTATCTTCATAAACAAAAGCCACAATACATTCAGTCGGTGGAGACCATCACGAACCGTTCGATCCTCATCCCGCCAGGGCAAAGAGACTATCGTGTGACAGGTTCCCACCGTTTCACGCAAGCCGTGGTCTTAACGGCGCTGCAGCCGCATATGCATTACCGCGGCAGAAGCATGAAGTTTACTCTCCATTATCCGGACGGCAGAGCCGAGGTTGTTCTTTCCGTCCCCCGTTATAAATTCCGTTGGCAGGGGATCTATACTTTCAAAGAACCCAAGAAGCTTCCGGCAGGGACCGTTGTGGCCGCGGAGGGCTCGTATGATAATTCCATCTATAATCCGGATAATCCCGACCCCTCGCAGGTGGTGCGTTACGGTCCGGGAAGCCAATCCGAGATGTTCACCGGGATTTTATATTATTATTTTGAGTTTGGCACTTTTTCGGGCTTTTGGGCCGTATTTTCAGGTAGTTCTCGTC
>CAZUJQ010000080.1:0-10729 GCA_964620805.1 uncultured Planctomycetales bacterium
CCGGCAACAAGCTCCATGTGGAGGGACAGTGCGTGACCGGGGATACGCTGTTACCCATCTTGAGGAAGGTCAAGGGTCAAGGGTTAAGGGTCAAAGCATACCATTTACCAACGAACCCCACAAAGGAGGCCCATATGAAATTTCCATACGAGGATCTAACCGTTTGGCAGAAAGCAATGGAATTGGTCGAGCAGATTTATCACTTAACCAAGATATTCCCAAAGGACGAGCAATATGGGTTGACGTCTCAGATACGGCGAGCAGCCATCTCGATATCGGTCAACATTGCCGAGGGCAAGGGTCGGTTTCACCGGAAAGAGTACAAGCAGTTTCTCTACAACGCCCGGGGGTCGCTGTACGAAACCACGACCTTAATGCAGTTAGCCAAGCAGTTGGGATACCTTAGGGAACAGAATTACCAAAACTTGCGGCAGCGGGCCGAAGTGATTTTGAGTCAACTCAGTGGCTTGATCAATTATCTCAAGGAAGAGTGATCACCCCCTTCCCCCTTGACCCTGGAGCCTACACCCTCCAGTACCTCCCCATCACCGAAGTGAAGCCCGGCGATTACGTGCTCTCCCTCAACGAACAGACCGGCCAAATCGAGCCCCGTCGGATCAACGGCCTGCTGGACATGGGAGTCAAGCCGGTTTTTGAGATGACAACGCTAAGCAGAAAGAGAATTAAAATAACGGGGAATCATCCGTATCTGGTGATGAATGATAGAAAAAACGAACCCGAGAGGTTTAAGATTGCGGTTCAACGGATTAAGCATTCGGAGGGGATCCTGCCGAGAGGCGTTAATATTTCAGCGGAAAATGAGTTTGCGGACACTCAAGTGATCTGGCGATTAGGATCTTTTATAGAAGATAATGACCGCGCAGTCAACAATCACAATAATGATGGCAATGATGTAAAGGAAGAGTTCATTCATGGAAAGCTACCTTTTCTGTCGTCTTATGGCCCAGACATAAACAATAAGAGCCAAAATGCCGGCGGCAATATAGAAGGTCAGAAGAGTCATAAGGCTTTCGAATCCTTTTTAGATAGGTTGGATAATTTGACAGCAATGCTTAAGAATATGACGGTCATGAAGATTCCTATGGCCACAGTGAGCCAGGGAATATGGCCTGTTGTGCTGGGAGCGAATACACCGATGACCAGCGAAGCAAATATGACTTTGGCTCCATCGAGAAAGAAATCAGAAAGGACATCCGTCTCAGTGCTGGAAATCATGGCTGAGTGTACAGCCGCGGAAGATTCCTGTCAAGAAAAGATTCAAGGGAATTGGTTGAAAGTGATTTATCTGGAGGCGGGAGACTCTATTGCCACATTGGGGGATGGATTTTCTATGACGCCGGATGAAATTTTGGAGATAAATTACGCAGGCAAAGAGCAAGTCTACGATATTGAAGTGGAAGGTTCTCACAATTTCATCGCTAATGGAATCATCGCGCACAACACCTACATCACCGGCAGCCTGGGGGTGAGCGACTCCTCCCCCGACGCCTCTCTGGAGGTGGTCAACGACGGCTCCGGGGACTCTTTTCTGGTGGCGGACACCAATGACGGGGACACCTCGCCCTTCGTGATTAGCTCCAATGGCAACGTCGGCATCGGGACGACGAGTCCCGGGGCAAAGTTAGGTATCAATAGTACCACAGATGGTGATCCCTTAATTGCGCTTGGCAGTAATACGATTTCAGGGATGATCAATTCTTATGCAACGCTCTATATTAATGTCGATGCAGATAACAGCGGTAACGGCGATTTGATTATTGGGGGAGATAGGTCTGGATATACTGGCGGCAGAGATGTGGCTGTATTCAAAGATAGCGGCAACGTCGGCATCGGGACGACGAGTCCCAGTGCGCTTTTGCACTTAAACGGCACGGCCGCGATCTTTGGGGTGGGCGAGGCCGGCAGCCCTACGGCAACGACGCTTCGCGGGGCGGCGGCCTCGGGAACCGACATTGCGGGCGCGAGCCTAACCTTGGACGCCTCCAACGGCACGGGAACCGGGGGATCCGGCGCATTGGTCTTTCGCACCGCGCCGGCGGGTTCCACCGGCATAACGGCCAACACCTTTTCCGAGAGGATGCGGGTCATGAATACCGGCAATGTGGGGATCGGCACCAGCGCGGCGGTGGGGATTCTGGATGCGCGGGGGGATCAATTCAATAAGGTACCAGCTACCAATATGAAGATTGTGATTAGGGAATGAGGGTTATAAGAGAGAATTAAATTCGAAATCCGAATATCGAAATCCGAAACAAATTAGAATTTTTTAATGTTCAAATTCTCAAAAGTCAAAGAGAAAGGAATTTAGAGGAAAAATGAGGGACAGCGCCTATTTTCGGGATATCGCCTCCCCGGGAATGAGGGGGTAAGGATCAATGGTATCATTCCCACGTTGCCTGAATTTGCCTATTGAAATTTCTATGGAATCGTGTTACAGTTCAATCATGAAGGAAATAATTTTTGAAATCACGCAAGAAGCGGACGGAGGTTTTGTGGCTGAGTGTCTGACGGAATCGATTTTCACCCAGGGAGATACCTGGGAAGAGTTGAGACAACAAGTCAGAGATGCGGTAGAGGGATATTTCTTTGATCAGCCTAAGCCCGAGGTCATCCGTTTGCATTTCGTCCGTGACGAAGTCTTGGCTGCAGCATGAAATTACCCCGTAATCTCAAGGGTATCGTCTTGTCCGAATCCCTTTGTCGGCATTTGGGCTATGTTCGGGTTCATCAGACCGGTAGTCATATTATTCTGGAAACACAAGAGCCTTCTCACCAGCGGATAGCGATTCCTGCCCATAAAAGTCTAAGAGTCGGAACTCTCCATCATATTCTAAAGTCTGTGGCTAAGCATAAAGGGATAGATCGTCAGGAAATTCTTGATAAGTTGTAGAGAATTCCCAATGGGAACACCCGGTGTTGAGGGGTAGGCTCACCAACGCCGATTCCTGCCCATTTGTTCACAGGGGCGGGTAGGGATATGGAAATTAGGAGATTGGGGAATTGGGGAAATTAGAGTAAAGTTGCCCAATGTCAGCGAAGATAGGATTTCGGGTGCTGGTGCTGGTGGGCGATGGAAGAAATAACGATGACATTGTTCACGATCCCATAAAGAATCATATAAGGAAATTTATGCAAACAACATTTGCGGCTCACTTTAGTAATCAATTGCCAGCCTTCAGGAAAAAGTCGTATAAGGTCAAGGGCTCCAGAAACTTCTTCGTAAAAAAGAACACCGAGACCGTCAAGCTGTTTTTCGTAAAATTCGACCGCTTCCGCCAATTCTTGTTGAGCTGCGGGAAGGAATTCTATTTTCATTTGACAAAACGTTTTTTGACGGTTTCCCAAGGGATGCCTTTGACAGAGCCTTTTCTATATGTCTTAAGACGTTTGTCTGATTCCACGGCCCAAGCACGTTCTATTTCACGGTCGGGTTTATTAAGACTTTTTAATATTGTTTCGACGACCTGAATACGTTTGATGGGAGGTAGTTTAAGGATATTTTGTTCGATGGTTTTAATAGTCATAAGGATCCTCCGTGTTTATTCGGTTAATCAGTGGCCAAACATTTCCATTTGAATGAAGTATAAATTAGGGAGTAAGCCCACAGCTCATAGTTCTTCCGAAATCGCCTATGTTAAATCAAGACTTTAGCTGCATTGAGGATCGTAAGGCCTACGATACGATGATCGCGCAGGCGGATAATGACTCCCTCATCGGTGATATCCGAATCGTCCGCGGGTTGCGGTGGGTCAAAATTTATGTAGAGAGTATCGGTATCGCGGTCATAGGTGAGACGGGTTCTTTCTACAAGATCTGTGGGGGCCATAGAATTTTCCTCCTTAATAGTTTACCATATCGAGAGATAAAAAAAGCGGTGATGACAAATCCTTCGTCACCATATTCACGATATACGACGCATAGATATTTGAGCCCTCGGGGAGTTTTTTATGTCGGGGCTCACCCTGAGCGACCCCCACCGTTTTGCTTCGCTTTTGCGGAAGCAAAACGAAGCAGTGGGGGGAGTCGAAGGGTCTATCGCAAGAGATCCTTCGACTTCGCCCCTCGGCGTTGCCTCGGGGCTTCGCTCAGGATGAGGGGTCGGAAAACTCCCCGACCCCTCAGATATTTTGGGCTACGGGGAGCGATTTCGCACCAACGCAAAGCGAGCAACTCTTGCTGCCAACCCTCAATAATATATTCAGGATTTTCAATCGTTTGGCACGGCGCATTAAGGTATTCGGCTTTCAGAGAAAACTCAGGGTGTTCCCGGAGGATTTTCTCGGACCAGACTTTATGAGTGAGCCTGACTAATTTACCAAATTTTGATGGTGCCTGCCATAATAATCTGGCATTATGAAAAACATTTTACATTAAAAAAGATGGTTGTCAAAAGGCATTATCAGACATGGCAAAAGCGAGCACCTGCGCGCAGGCCGATCTCTTTATCGTTAAGTTCAACCGGGACGCGGACAATGCGAGCGACACGGCGAGCGGGGATGCCGAGGTGAGGAAAGTGGTGATTAGGGAATGACAAAGGGATATTAGGTAATCAGGGGATTAGGGTTTGGGGATTGGGAGAATGGGGGATTAGGGATTCCTAACCCCAATATCCTAATTTCCAAATCCTGATCTCCTGATCCCCCGATCTCCAAATCCAGATCTCCCAATTCCCAAATCACCTGCATAATGACCATTTTTCCTTTAAGAATATTTCTCTTGAGCTTATCCCTCTGTGGACTATGGTCTGTCGATTGTAAACTAACAAACGCCGACATCCTCGACAGCTACCTCGAGACCTTTGACGGCCGTCAGGACGGCGTCACCATCCATGGCGTGGATTCTTGGAGTGTCTCCAAAGGCGATCAAGCCAACGCCGCCACCCAATCGGGCGTCACCTTTTCGGGATCCGGCAAGTCGCTCAAATTGACCGGCGCCTTAACCACGACCAACGTGGGCCGGCCAAAATCTTATGGGGCCTTAAGCCCCACGTGGATCCATTTCTCGGTCAAGCCCTCGAGTTCTGGCCAGACGCCCACTGTGCCCGGCTCAGGTGTGGGCGCGGTTGTTTTCAGTCATAACGGAAAGATCTTGGCGGCCAGCGGCTCTTTGTGGGTGGATACGGGGATGAGTTACACCGTTGGCGAATGGTACGATGTGGCCATGAAAATCGATTTTAAAACCCACCGCTATGATCTGTATGCCAGCCTTAAAAAGACCCCCAAAGTCCAGTTTGTCCCGGTTAAAAGCGCTCTCAAATTTATTGATGCCTCCATTAATTCTCTTAAGCAACTCAATTTTTACGGCGCCTATTCCACCACCCACTCCGGTGATGTGTACATCGATGATCTCTCGGTGACCACCATGGATCGGTTAGAGATCGTTTCCTCTGCGCAAAAGCTCATGCTGGACCAGGCCTCGAGCCCTATCATCATCCAACTTCAGAACGCCAACAGCGAGCCCCAGACCGCGCTCTCGGATATGGCCGTGGAATTGAAGACCACCTCTCCCAAAGGAAAATTCTCTTTAAGGCGCGAACCCTGGAAGGATATCGCCCAGATCATCATCCCCAAAGACAGCCAGAGCACGAGCGTTTATTATAAGGATACCGCGGTCGGCAAACCGCTTCTCACAGCCTCCGAGCATCCGGACCAGGGATTGACCGACGCCTCCCAGCAGCAAGAGATCACCACCAAGGTATCCTACTTTGATATTGAGCTCCCCTCCGCGCAGCTCGTGGCCGGGCAGGAGTTCCTCATGAAAATCACGGCTAAAGACGATGAGGGCGCGATCAACGAATTGTTTTCCGGAAGCGTCCTCATTGAGCCCGATTATGTCTCTCCCCAAACCGGACGTTATAAGATTTCCCCACCAGAGGCCTTAGGGTTTGTGAGAGGAAAACTGGAACTCAAAGCGAGCTACCCCGATGCGGGCCTCGTGACGATCACGATCGCGGACAAGGACAGCCCGGCGAAAACCGGCACGAGCAGCCAGATCCTGTTTTTGCCGGCCAGTTTTACCATGAAGGCAGAAGAACTCCAGACGGTCTCTAAACCCTTTGAGCTTTCCGTGACGCCACCCATGCCCAGGGCCAGACGACCCCCAACTACAACGGCAAGGCTTATCTCACACCAGTGGCGGTCGCGCCCCTAGACATCTCCCAAGGAATCCTGGCGCCGGTTGAGATTTTGGGTGCGGATTTCCAAGATGGCGTGGCGATCTCCCAGATTTCCTATAACCTCTACGGGACGATCGCAATCCGGGCGGAAGATTCGAAAGACACAACCCGGCAGGGTTTAAGCCCAGAGATCACCTTTTTACCCAAAAGCCTTTCGGCTCAAGTGGAGCTGCCGGGAACCCGCGACTTCTTCTATATTGGGGAACCCATCGGCCTCGTGGTCAAGGTCAACGATGAGGTGGAAAATCCCATCCCCAATTATCCGGGCATAATCGAGTTGAGCTCAGCGGCCGGTTTGGCCTTACTCGGTGAATATGCGTATACCAGGGAAGATGCAGGCCGGCATCAGTTTTTGGCCACGGCCCTGAAGGCCGGGGAATATAGCGTTTCGGTCCAAACCCCCGATGGATTCCTGAAAGCGGAGTCCCAGCCGATCGTTGTCAAGAATGCCTTCCTCCAGGTGATTGACACGGTCTCGCCGGTGGGCACCGCCGAGGTCATCATTAAGATTGTGGATGAATCCGGAAATGTGATCCACTCCGAAAACAATTTGACGATTGGAGTCCAGGCCGTTGAGGAAGTCGACGATAAGAGTGCGGTTTTGCCTTCCGGCCCGATTCAATTTACGGACGGCAAAGCCATCATTCGCGTGGCCGACACGCAAGCCGAGGTCGTGACCATCGTGCCCTCGTCTTCTTACAAGCTTCAAGTCAAGAAAGGGACCGTCACCTTCGGCCGGGTGGGGAAAAGCGGGGTCAGCACGCTCATGTGGAGGGAGTTGAAGGGGAAGTGAAGTCGGGGTACGGGGTACGGGGCACGGGTTATGGGATACGGGTTTCGGAATACGTACCCCGTACCCCGTTACCCGTATCCCGATAAACAAAGGAGTCATAATGCCAACCATGCGTATGGGTGAGCTCTTAGTCACCAAAAAGATCTTGACCGACAAACAGCTCGATCAAGCCCTGGCGGAGCATGACCAAACGGGCCGGTTCCTCGGCGAGATCCTGGTCAAAAGGGGCTGGACCACCGAAGAGCAGGCCGCGCAGTCCTTAAGCGAGCAGTTGGGGCTGGCCTATGTGGATTTAACAAAATATACGGTGGAACCCGGAATCACCGAACTTTTGCCCGAGGAATTGGCCAGAAAATATCTGGCCCTGCCTCTTTTTCGAACGGCCGCGACCACGACCATCGCCATGGCGAATCCTTTGGACCTTAGGGCAACCGATGAGATCAAAAAAGTCATGAACGCCAATCTGAGAGCGGTTTTTGCCACCCCGGCTCAACTGAAAAAGCGGATTGCCGAGGAATACCGCAAGGAAAACCCTTCTTCTTCGGCCACAACCCGAACAAGGGAGGCCTTTAGCGGCGATTTGGCGATTCGCAAGCCATCATCCCCACAGGCAATGAGGGATTCCTCCGCGCCGGAGGAGATCGCGAGTCCTGCGCCGGTGGTGGACATCGTGGACAATCTGATTGCCGGCGCCGTGGGTATGGGAGCGAGCGACATCCATCTTGAGCCCCAGGGAGAGCACTTCTTTTGCCGTTATCGCGTCGACGGGGTGCTGCAGGACATGCCGACCATTCCCAAAGAGCATGAGGCCGCGGTCAACTCCCGGATCAAAATCATGGCCGGCATGGACATCGCGGAGAAACGCCTGCCGCAGGACGGCCGGATCCAAACAACGGTCAAAAACAAAAATGTGGACTTAAGGATTTCCACCTTCCCCACCGTGTACGGGGAGAACGTGGTCATCCGGATTCTGGATAAAACTCGGTCTCTTTTTTCTCTGGAAGATCTGGGGATGTCGCCGGAATGCCTTCGTGTCTTTGAGCAGATGATCCGCAAACCGCATGGGATCATCCTGGTGACCGGCCCCACGGGTGCCGGCAAAACCTCAACCCTCTACGCGGCCTTGAGTAAAATCAATACGATTGAAAAAAATATCATCACCCTGGAGGATCCCATCGAATATGAGATCGACCGGGTGCGCCAGTCCCAGGTCAATGTGAAGGCGGGGCTGACGTTTGCCTCAGGCTTACGTTCGATTGTCCGTCAGGATCCGGACATCATTATGATCGGGGAAATCCGCGACCGCGAGACCGCCGAGATCGCCATCCACGCCGCCTTGACCGGTCATCTGGTTTTCTCGACGCTCCACACCAATGATGCGCCATCGGCTGCCACGCGTCTGGTCGATATGGGCATTGAGCCTTTTTTGGTGTCTTCCTCGCTCGTGTGTGTGGTGGCGCAGCGCCTGGTCAGGGTGTTATGCAAGGAGTGCAAAGAACTTCATCGGCCTTTGCCAGAGCTTTTGGAACAATTGAAGATCAAGGAGAAAACATCCCTCGAGTTTTATCGGGAGAAAGGCTGTTCCCGGTGCCGCAATACTGGATATGGGGGAAGAATCGGGATCTTTGAGATGCTCCTTCCGGATGAGGAGATTAAAAAACTCATTGATAAAAAGTCCTCTTCTGGAGAAATCCGAGAGCTGATGATTCGTCAAGGCAGGAAGACCTTACGCGATGACGGGTTAGAAAAATTGGTCAAGGGAATCACCAGTCTCTCCGAGATTCTGCGAGTGACGCAGGGGTGATGTCGGAAAATCCCAATAAACAATCCTACAAATTTTTTTATTCCCTCTTAATTTCCCGCCGCAAAAGACGTTCCTTTCGATTGACACTCAAAATCTTTTTCTATATAATGGAGCCCTAATTAGTTTTTATTGAAACTTCTTTTAACGCGGATTCTCGCGGATCGAACGCAGATGGTCGCGAATTTCCTCCTTAAGAGTATCCGGAATTCCCCCAACATGGAACTCAGTGAGATCAAGCACGTTAGAATAGAAAAGCTTAAAAAACTGCAAGCCAAGGGGGTTTCTCCCTATGGAGGACGCTTTGAGCGTTCGGAAGGTATCCGGCAGGTTTTAAATCATTTTACCGAACAAAAAGCAGTAAGCCTGTCCGGCCGCATTAGCGCCCAGCGCAAGCACGGCAAGGTGATCTTCATGGATCTGCAGGATCAGACCGGCAAGATCCAGCTTTACCTCAAGGCGGATGTTATCGGTTGGGAGTCGTTTGAACTGGTTCAAGAGATTGATATTGGCGATATCATTGGAGTCCAGGGAGAATTGTTTAAGACCCATATGGGCGAGGAAAGCGTACGGGTGCTGCACTGGACACCGCTGGCCAAATCCCTGATGAGCCTGCCGGAAAAATGGCACGGCCTAAAAGACATCGAGATCCGCTACCGCCAGCGCTATCTGGATATGATCGCCAACCCCGAGGTCCGGGATCTTTTTATCAAACGCAGCCGGATCATCTCCTTCATTCGTTCCTTTCTGGATGGACGGGGATTCCTGGAAGTGGAAACGCCCATCCTGCAGCCCCTGGCCGGCGGCGCCCACGGACGTCCTTTTAAAAGTTCTCACGAGGCCTACGCAATGGATGTGTATTTGCGCATTGCCCCGGAGCTTTACCTTAAAAGAATTTTGGTGGGCGGCCTGGAGAAGATTTACGAAATGAATCGCAACTTCCGCAATGAAGGAATTTCGACCCGGCATAATCCGGAATTCACCATGCTGGAGGTCTATCAGGCCTACGGCGATTACGAGGATATGATGAGGCTCACCGAAGACCTCGTCAGCTCACTCGTTAAGGATATAACCGGTTCTTATAAATTGAGGTATCAGGGAAAAGAGATTGATTTTACGCCTCCCTGGGAGAGGAGATCGTTTGCCCAGGCGGTTCAGGACAAATTCGGGATTAACCCCCAAGACAGCGCCTTGGTCATGCTCGAGAAAGTCAAATCCAAACGCGGACAAGTGAAAGTCGATAAGCTCACGCGTTCTGCGGTCATGAAGATTGTGGAAGAGATCCTGGAAGAGGGGGCTACGGTCAACCCGCTTTTTCTACTTGATTATTTCACGTTTTTGAGCCCGTTAGCGAAAACCAAGCCTGAAGAGCCGGCGCTGGCCCAGCGTTTTGAATTTTTTGCGGCGGGTCTCGAGCTGGGCAACGCGTATTCCGAGTTAAATGATCCTCAGGAACAACGAAGACGCCTGACCGAAGATCTCGAGGACGATGCCGAAACCGGCTTAAGATGCGTGGACGAAGATTTTTTAACGGCGTTGGAATACGGGATGCCACCGGCCGGGGGCCTGGGGATCGGGATCGACCGCCTGGTCATGATCTTGACCGACAGCCCTTCGATCCGGGATGTGATTTTGTTTCCGCTTTTGAAGCCGCAGCCTAAAACCTTCATTGTTGCTGAACACGAGGACAGGAGGTGAAATCACGATGGGATTAGCTCATGTAACTGTCAGTTTAAAAGCAGATCGGAGGACAAAAAAGAAAGCTGAGCCGATCTTGGGCGTGACGGCTCTGGAGTCTGTCGGAATTTTGGTTGATGCGGCACGGCAGACTTTAAAGCGTATGCCGGCGATTCCGCTAAAATAGGATAGGCGCTTTAAACTCATTCTAAAAAAATGAAATACGAAAGCTGGATCAGTTATCGGTATTTGACCGCTGCCA
>CAZUJQ010000081.1:0-10717 GCA_964620805.1 uncultured Planctomycetales bacterium
TCAATCAATTGTAAAATTTAAACTCGTACCGTGAAAATTTTGCCAAACTCAAGTATAATTGTTAAAGAAGGGTTGAGTGGAAACAGAGGATGGAACATCCAATTATATGATGACAATGCCTCGTTTGATAATGTCGTATGTTTTCAACTTGCGAGTAACAGCACTACGCAAATAGAGGTATGCAGCGCAGTGTCGGCAGCTCCAGCAAATAGTTGGATACACGTTGCTGGAGTTTATGCTCCAAGTCAGTCAATAACCGTATACGTTGATGGATCGCAGAGCGGACAGCAAACAACCGATATCCCGGCTTCGCAGTTTAATTCTTCGCGACCCGTTGAGATAGGCTCGAGGACGGATGTAACCAACCTATGGTACGACGGCCTCATCACCGATGTTCGCGTCTACAGCCGGGCGCTGTCGGTCAACGAAATTGAAACCCTTGCCAAGTCACGATTGAAGTATGTTGGGATCAGTTCAGACAGTCTGGTCGGCTACTGGCCCTTAGATGACTGCTCGGATGGCACCTCGGGTGATGGGGTGACCTTCGTGGACCGAAGCGGAAGCGGCAACAACGGCACTGGGGTGGATGGGGCCAACAATACGGGCTTAACCTGCAAGGGCAGTTCATATCTGAGCTATCCATGAGAAGAGGATATTGGGAGATTAGGGAATTGGGATTTGGAGAATGGGAGATTGGGAGATTGGGTCGTCGGGTTGTAAAGATATGAAGGTCAAGAGCCTGATCTCCCGATTCCCCAATTCCCAAATCCTAATAACCCGATAATCCTATATCCGCCTTTAACGCCTCTCCCACGCTCCTCGCAATCCACAATCAGAATATTCCCGCCCCACCTGGTTTAAAAGATTGACGCCCCGCAAGGGGCTGTGTTATGATACCTGCGCTTTTTTAAGGTAAACTCCCCCATAAAGCCCGAGTCTGATCTTAAGATGAAAAAGATCGAAGCCATTGTGCGCAAAGAAAAATTTGAGGATGTGTACAATGTTCTGGTCAAATCCGGTATTGGTGGAATGACGGTTACCGAAGCCAAAGGTTTTGGCCATCACCGCAATGGCCTAAAAGAGAAAGTTAAGATCGAAATCTATGTGGATGAGTTTCAAATCGACAAAGTCATCGAGATGATCCGGAAGGTGGCCAAAACCGGCACAACCGGCGATGGAAAGATCGCCGTGCTTCCCCTAGAGAGGCTATATCGCATTCGAACAGGAGAACAGGGGGCGGGGGCTGTTTAAAAAATCGTTTACAATCGGATGCCCTATATTATAATACCCTCGCCTTTTTGAGGCGATTTTTTTACAGCTGCAATAAGTTATCGCCGAAGGCGATTTTCTTGGAATGCAATCCTCTCATAATAAATGTTCTATTATTAGGGAAGGCGGTGAAACAAGTTATGGTAGAAGTGAAGATCACGGATAAAAATCATTTTGAGAAGGCCATGCGGATTTTCAAAAAACAGTGTCAAAAAGAAGGTTTTTTAGTGGAGGCCAAGGAAAGAAGATACTACACCAAGCCCTCTGAGCGCCGCAGGCGAAAGGCCACGGGAAGAAGAAGCTGATGCCTGGTAAAGATTTAAAAAAGATAGAAGATATGAGGAAAGACAGTGACAAAGACGCCTAGAAAAATAGCTGTTTTGGTCGAGGATCTTTATCAGGTCTTAGAGGTCTGGTATCCGATCCTGCGCTTGCAAGAGGAAGGGATCATCACCCAATCGATTGGAACAGGGAAAAAGGACACCTACCAGAGCAAAGAAGGATATCCCATTAAGGTGGATCTTTCGATTGATGAGGCCAAGCCCAACGAATTTGACGGCGTGATCATCCCTGGTGGGTATGCCCCGGACCTTCTACGACGCTATGAAAAAGTAGTCAATTTTGTCAAACGGCTTTACATTGACGGTCGTATGGTGGCGGCGATATGCCACGGCGGTTGGCTTTTGGTCTCTGCCGGGATCCTCAAAGGTCATAAAGCGACCTCATTTTTTGCCATTAAAGATGACCTCATGGCCGCCGGCGCCCATTACGTGGATCAGGAGGTCGTGGTGGACAACAATTTGATCACCTCCCGCAAACCAGAAGATCTGCCCCGCTTTGTTGAAGAGATTATCAGAATGGTCAAGAAGGGTTTTATCACGCCTCCATCTAAGAAATAAAAATAAAAAATAGTAGAGAGTAGAGAGTAATACGATTTTAATAGAGCAGTAACTTGTCTTACTCTCTACTCTTTCCTTTCTACTCTCTTCTTTTCTTTAAATATCTATGATCAAAGTCAAACGAGCCCTCCTCAGTGTTTTCGATAAGACGGGTCTTCTGGATTTTGCCCGGGGATTGCAGGCGATGGGTGTTGAGCTCATCACAACCGGAGGAACCGCCCGTCTTCTCAAAGGATCCAATATCCCAGTTCAAGAAGTCTCAGACTATACGGGTTTTCCGGAGATCCTGGACGGCCGGGTCAAGACTCTTCATCCTAAAATCTACGGCGGTTTATTGGCGGTCCGGGATAACCCCCGGCACCTTCAAGAACTGAAAGAACATACAATTGGATTCATCGATATGGTGGTGGTCAATCTCTATCCTTTTGAGCGGGTCATCGCCAAGAAAAATGTCTCTTTAGAAGAGGCCCTGGAAAATTTGGATATAGGAGGGGTGGCCCTGTTGCGTTCCGGCGCTAAAAATTTTAAGAGTGTGGCCGTCTTGTCCAACCCCGAGAGGTATAAAGAGATTCTAAAAGAGCTGGATACCAATAGCGGAATTTTATCCGATGCGGTTTTAATCAACCTGGCGATAGAGGCCTTTCAAATGACTTCTCATTATGACACAATCATCCATCAATTCTTGAGAGACCATCTGAAGGGCAGTGGATTCGCCCATTTTCCCGAGGAGCTGACGTTGCGCTTTTTAAAGCTCCAGGATCTGCGTTATGGAGAAAATCCCCACCAGGCCGGCGCGTTTTATCGGGAGTTTGAAAATTTTCGGGGCCTGCCCAAGATGCGCCAGTTACACGGCAAAGAGATTTCCTTTAACAATGTCCTGGATTTTAATGTCGCCATCGAGATCATGAAAGATTTTGAAGATCCGGCCGCGGTGATTGTAAAACACACCAATCCCACCGGTGTGGCAGAAGACAAGACCCTTGCGCGTTCTTATCAATATGCCTGGGGGTGTGATCGGATCTCGAGCTTTGGCGGGATCATCGGTCTTAATCACCCCGTGGACGGACAAACAGCCCAGCTTATTTTAAAAGGCGGTTTTATGGAAGGGATCATTGCGCCGGGCTATGTTGCCTCGGCCCTCAAGGTGTTGAAACAGAAAAAAAATATTCGTCTGATGGAATTGGACTGGGCCCAACTGATTTATCCCGAATTTGATTTCAAGCGTGTGCAGGGAGGGCTTTTGTTTCAAGAAAGCGATCAAAGAAAGCTGGAGCCTTCCGAACTGAAAGTGGTCACGAAAATCAAGCCAACTAGCGCCCAACTTTCTTCTTTGTTATTCGGGTGGAAGGTCATCAAAAACATTAAATCCAATGCCATTGTCTTGGTGAAAGAAAAAAGGACCGTCGGCATCGGCTGTGGCCAGACCAGCCGCATTGACAGCACCGTGGAGGCCATCCGCAAGGCAGGGAAAAACGCCAAGAATGCCGTGCTTGTCTCTGAGGCCTTTATCCCGAAGACGGATAATGTCAAGCTGGCTGCGAAGGCCGGTGTGAAGGCCATCATCCAGACCGGGGGCTCCATCGCCGATCCCGAAGTCATACGGGAGGCCGACAAATCCAAAATCGCCATGGTGATGACGGGGGTGAGGCATTTTAAGCATTAATACAAACGCATTAAATAAATTGACAGCAATAATATCTTTGTCATTGCGAGGAGCGCTTTTTGCGACGAAGCAATCCTTTAAAAGATTGCTTCGCTACGCTCGCAATGACACAGGAATTAAGACGTTTGTATTAGTACCATCAATAATCAAGTAACGAATTTAAAATGGATATCTGAATATTCAGGAAGTTGTGAGGTTAAGGTAAAGTAGTGTGTTAAGTGGTGTGGTTAGGTCGTGGGTCAGGACTCACGACTCACTACCCACGACCTAACTCACTCCATAACCTTTACCCCCTCCCCTAGCAAATCTTATTCTCCGCCATGACTCCTCTCGAAGCCCAGGCGTATCTGGATTCCTTCATCAATCATGAAAATAACCTCGAGTGCTGTGATCGGACCACTTTCAAACTCGAAGGGGTGAAGAGGCTTTTAAATCTTTTAGGCGCTCCCCATCGGAAAATTCCATTTATTCACGTGGCAGGGACAAAGGGAAAAGGCTCGACCTCTGCCTTTATTGCCTTTATCTTAAAAGAGGCCGGATACAAAGTCGGTCTTTACACCTCCCCGCATCTTCATGAGTACCAAGAGAGGATCAGAATTCTAACCTCTTCAGACGAAACAGCCGATTCCCGGAATCCCTTTGCTGGGAAAATAGCTGATCAGGAATTAGCCCGGATGGTCTCGGAGATTCAGCCGGTTGTGGAGGGCTTACGAAATGATTCTGCCCTGGGGTATTTAAGTTTTTTTGAAGTGTTGACAGCCTTGGCGATTTATTACTTTAAGCAATGCCAGGTGGATTGTGCGGTCCTGGAAACCGGCTTAGGTGGCCGTCTGGATGCCACCAATGCGGTCAAAAGCTCTGTCGTCGTTTTGACCCCTATTAGCCTGGAGCACACCCAACTGCTGGGATCAACGATCGAAGCAATCGCCCGAGAGAAGGCCGCGATCATTAAAAATAAAGATCAACGGGTCGTTGTGGCCTCCCAGGATCCCGAGGCCCAAAGGGTCATTAAAAATCGCTGCCAGCAATATGGAGTCAAGGCTCTTTGGTTGGGAGAAGATATCCTTCCTGCACGGCTATCCCAGGATCTGAGAGGGCAGAGCTTTCAGGTTCAAATCCCACCTCATCCCATCTGGAAGTTAAAAACAAGATTGGCAGGGACTCATCAGATGACGAATGCGGCCCTCGCCGTTGGTGTGGGCGAATCTTTACGGCACCTGGGTTTCAAGATTTCGCCTGAGGCCATTGTCAGAGGAATAGAAAATACCGTGTGGCCGGGCCGATTTGAGGTCATCCCCTTTCGTCCTTTAGTGATTCTGGACGGGGCGCATAATCCCGCCTCTACCGCAGCGCTGGTTAAAACCGTGCAGGAGATTTTACCGGAGATGCGGCTCACATTGATCTTTGGGGTTTCCATCGATAAAGACAAAAAGGGAATTGCCAGGGAACTCAAGAAGATTGCCCAAAGGATCATCTTTACACGGGCGAATCATCCTCGGGCTTGCGATTGCACTTTAGAGGAGCTGCGGGACTTATTCCCGAAACAAGAGATTATGAAAACTCAAAATGTCCCGCAAGCCCTAAAGACCGCGTTTGACAAAATCGCAGAGGACGAAGCGCTCCTGGTTTCGGGTTCGCTTTTTGTGGTTGGAGAGGCGAGGGAGTATTTTATTAAGAATCAATAAACCACAAATCACAATATCCAATGGGCAAAACTATAAATTTTGCTCATTGGGATTTTGGTATTGGAGATTGTTTGTAATTTGTGTATTGGGATTTGGAATTGTGGTCCCAGCCTCCTTTAGGGGCGAGTATGAATTCCTTGAATCATTTAGACGACACCATCGTGGCGATCGCCACCCCCATGGGCTATGGAGGTGTCGGGATTGTCCGCCTGAGCGGGCCGGAGACTCTAAGGATTTGCGACGAGCTTTTTTTGGCGAAGAATAAAAAGAAACCCTCCCTGTTTAAGAGTTTCAGCGTTCATTACGGCTGGGTTGTTAAGAGATCGGACCAGTCTTCCCCCGCATCTTACGAAATCATCGACGAAGCGCTCTTAAGCGTCATGCGCGCCCCTTTAAGCTACACCAAGGAAGATCTGGCAGAGATCAGCTGCCACGGGGGAGTCGTTTGCCTTCGAAACATTTTAAGCTTAACTATCGACTTAGGAGCCCGTCTCGCAGAGCCCGGCGAATTCACCAAGAGGGCCTTTCTAAACGGAAGGATTGATCTGGCCCAGGCCGAGGCGGTCTTGGATATCGTCCAGGCCAAGACCGAGGCCTTTCTTAAGGTGAGTCTCCATCAATTGAAGGGCGATTTGTCTTTAGAATTGGAGGCCATGCGCGAGGCGCTGATGAAGGTTTATACCCAAATCGAGGCCGTTGTGAATTTCCCCGAGGATGACATTGAGTCCGAGGGAGGGGGGGCCTTTTGGGATCAAATCCAATCCGTTAAAGGCCGCGTAGAAAAATTATTGAAGACCAGTGACCATGGCCGGATTTTAAAAGAGGGGATCAAGATCGTCATTTGCGGGAAGCCCAACGTCGGCAAATCGTCTTTGCTGAATGTCCTTTTGAGGGAACCCCGGGCGATTGTGACCGAGATCGCCGGCACCACCCGCGATCCTATTGAGGAAACCGCCCAAATCCGGGGAATCCCGTTTCAATTGGTGGATACGGCCGGGATCCTGGAACCGCGCGATCTGGTGGAAGAGGAGGCCGTCAAACGCAGCCGGCTTTATATGAACAGGGCCGATTTGATCCTCTTGGTCCTGGATGCCAGCCAGGAGTGGTCATCAGAAGACGAGACCTTGCTGGACAACGTCAAAAATAAGAACCTGCTGGTGATTATAAATAAATGCGATTTGGCCTGCCGGCTTGAGGAAAGAAATCTTCAAGATTTATTAAAAGATAAAAAAATCGTGCGGGTCTCTGCCCTTCAGAGAATCGCTATCAAAGAACTGGAGGATGCGATCGTGGATCACGTCTGGCGCGGCAGTCCCACCGATACCCACGGCGCCCTCATCAGCAATGTGCGTCACATCCAGGCTCTCAAAGAAGGTGTCAGCGCTTTACACAGGGGCCAATCGATTCTTAAGGAGGGCTTGGCGCTGGAATTTGTTTCCGAGGAAATCAAGCAGGCCATCCATGCTCTCGATGCCATCACAGGTCGAAATATCGACAGCGATTTGCTGGATCGGATCTTCTCGGATTTCTGCATTGGCAAGTAAACCCCGTTAGAGAACGAAGTTCTCTAACAAACTTGAGTTTGGCAAATTTTCGAATTTGTCGTCGGAAAAGTCTCTCGGATCGCAAAAACAGGTTTTCGATACCACAAAATTGCTTTCTCGACGAGAACTACCTGAAAATACGGCCCAAAAGCCCGAAAAAGTGCCAAACTCAAGTAACAAAGAAAGATTTCTGTTGATTATTCTTAACGAGGGAATACAATCATGGCAAGAAATAGAGTGTGCAATCTTATTCTTCATAGGAATGACAAAGATGTCCGAGAAAAGAAGGCAGAAACGTTATTATTGCTTTGTCCCAGTGCAAGGAAAGAGAGGCACGGCCTTTTACCGCTCACAAACCATTGATATGAGTTCTAAAGGTAAAGGCATGGGGTTCATCTCCCCCAAGTCCATCTCGGTGGAACAAAAAATCCCGGTTGAACTGATCTTAACCCCGGGAAGCGATCCGGTTCTGGTCTTAGGACAAGTGAAATGGGTGCGCCGGTTATCCGGTTCTCACCAATATCGTGTGGGCATGACTTTTGCTGATCTTGTAAGAGGTTCTTCGTCTCATCTCGGCAAATATTTTCCAAAATAAGACTCGTTTTGTGAAAGAATATCCTATGGAGACCGGGTTTCAGGATCAGCGGATATTTGAGCGTTTCGCAGCCCGATTTCCGGTGAAATTTAAGGATTCTCGGCATGACTTTGGTGCAGAGGTGTTTTTACGGGACGCATCCGCCCAAGGTATGAAACTGGTCAGTCGGGAACGTCTGTTCTTGCATGATCGGGTCTCGCTTTTGGTAGAGCTCCCGGATGGTTATGAACCCCTGGCTCTTCATGGACAAGTGGTATGGAGCAAAAGCAAAATACCGGGGACGTGGGAGATTGGACTAAAATTTCATCAAATACGACTGATGGCTCTCCAAAGATTATTTAAGTATTGTCAAGAGTAGTGTCCATTGAAAAAGTTTCTTTTCCCGCCGGCCATTTTAAACGTATATCCCCCTTGACCAAGCGCGATCCGTATGTTAGACTCGCACATATTTTGTGGATAAATCCTTTTCAAAAGCAGAATCAGGATCTATGCCATACGGTCAATTTTCATCCGATGGTTTCGAATACATTATTCACACGCCCCATACCCCTCGACCCTGGATCAACTATCTTACCAACGAAAGCTACTGCGCGATCATCTCACAATGCGCCGGAGGCTATAGTTTTTACAAGGACTGCCGTACCAATCGGATCACCCGCTGGCTTCCCGAAAGCTGGCATTTTGACCGCCCTGGACGGTATATCTTTGTGCGAGAGGGAAAAAGGTCTTACTCACTCACGTATCAGCCCTTGCGCGCCAACCTTCAGTTTTATGAATGCCGGCATGGCTTAGGGTATACGACCATTGAAGCGATGAACCACGGCCTCCATTCCAAAATCACCTATTTCGTTCCCAGCCAGGATGACTGTGAGCTGTGGATCGTTCGCTTGGAAAACAAAACCAAGAAGGACAAGAAACTGGAAATTTTTCCCTATGTTGAATTTTTGATCGGCGATTATCATGAGGAATTGCGTTATCGGAATATCATGACGCTTTACAATCGTTTTTGGTTTGATGAGGCGACGCAAGCCATTTTTGCCAAAAAGACCGCCATGTGGCAAGGGATGGACATCCAGCCTTTCGATACGCTGATCTTTTTTGCCTCTTCCCTGCCGGTCTTTGGCTGTTGCACCAGCAAATATGAGTTTCTGGGACGCTACAATACGGAAGAAAAGCCCCGGGCGGTCCTGGAAGGTCAGTTTAAAAATTTCCCTTTTACCTCCGGAGAAGACGGTATTGGCTGCCTGAAGCACAAATTGACTCTTAAAGCCGGTCAAACCAAGGAGTTTGTCATCATCCTCGGCCAGACGGCGGGGTCATCGGCCGTCCACAAGCTTCTGGTCAAATATCGGGATCTCAAAACCGCGCAAACTGAATTGAAAAACACTCAAGAGCTTTGGAAAAAGCGCATAACGGATCATATTGAGGTCAGGACCCCGGATAAAGATTTTAATACCCTGGTCAATATTTGGCTCAAATACCAGATCTATATTTGCAACTTGTGGTCAAGGTCGCCGAGTTATTACCATGAAGGTTCCGGCGGCCGAGGCTATCGCGATTCCTGTCAGGATTCCGAGGTGATCGTCTCTTTAAATCCGCAGTGGACCCGCCAGCGGATTTTGAAGATCGCCTGCCTGATCCGGCGAGACGGGACATCGGCTCCGGGCTGGTCCGATACCACCGGCCCCTCTAAGCACCGGCCTAACAAGGATCACCAGATCTGGCTGACGTCAACTGTGTACGCCTATATTCAGGAGACCGGGGATAAAGACTTCCTGAGCGAGTATGTCCCTTACCTTAAAGATCAATGGATCCAAGGCTGGGAGATGGATCCCAATTGGAAAGGCGGCTCCCAAAGCGATGGGGAGGGCACACTCCTGGAGCATCTGGAGAAAAACCTGGAATTCTGTTTCAATGATGTGGGCCAGCAGGGATTCCCCCGCATCGGTCACGCCGACTGGAATGACGCCATCGATGCCGCCGGGATCAAGCACCGTGGCGAAAGCATCTGGCTGGCGCAGGCGCTGGTGCGTTCACTCAAAATGTTGGCAGAAATTTTAGGATGGATCGGCCAAGAAGAAAAGAAGAATCAATATTTACAGATGGCAAAAACCATGGATGATCGGATCAATACCGCGGGCTGGGATGGAAACTGGTATGCCCGGGGCTTTGATGACGATGGCCTGGTCTACGGCAGCCATCAAGACAAAGAGGGCAAGATCTTCCTCAATACTCAGTCCTGGGCCATTCTTTCCGGTGTGGCCAAAGGGGAACGGTTAAAGCAAGTGATCCACGCCGTGGACAAGTACCTGAATGGCCCTCATGGTTTGGCCTTATTTTATCCGGCCTTTTCTTCCTGGGTGAAACGTTTGGGGCGCATCAGCATGTTTTCCGAAGGGACTAAGGAAAATGCCGCGGTCTTCTGTCATGCCGCCATGTTCATGGCCGTGGCCTATGCTGTGAGCGGTTATGGAGATAAAACTTATGAGACCTTAAAGAAGATCATGCCCAATGCCCAAAAAGATATGGAGCTCTATAAAACAGAGCCCTATGTGTTTGCGGAATATCTCATAGGCCCGCAACATCCTTATCTTTACGGCGAAGGGGCCTTCACGTGGATTACCGGATCCTCGGGCTGGGCCTTTATGAATGCCACCGAATGGATCCTGGGAGGCAGGAGGGATTTTGAAGGCCTTCGCATGGATCCCTGTATCCCCCGAAAATGGAAAAAGTGCTGGATTCGCCGTGCCTTCCGAGGCGATGTCTATGAGATCGAAATCCTCAATCCCGATGGCCGGGAACACGGGGTCAAAGAAGTGATGGTGGATGGTAAGGTTCTGGAAGGGAATTTGATTGTGCCTTTTAAAGATGGCAAGGTGCATCAGGTGAAGGTGGTTTTGTAAATTGACATATATTTCTAAAGAAGGAGCTGGCTTACAGGAGTTTCCCAAAAATTTTTGTTGAAAGTGACATAAGCAATGCTTTGAAAAGGAGATAACGATAATAACTTGAGTTTGGCAAATTTTTGAAAATATCGTCGTAAGAAGAAAGGCTTTCGACCG
>CAZUJQ010000082.1:0-10678 GCA_964620805.1 uncultured Planctomycetales bacterium
ATTTTCTCGATCCGCCAAAAGCCAGGATTCTATTTCCCGGACCGCTACACGAAAACAAAGAAACTGTGATGGATTATTAAGCCATTGCTGTCTTAAAGTCGGAGCACAGTCCGCTTCATGGTTAAGGTCTGCAAGAACAATCCAAGGAGAATAATTTGCAGCATTATTATAGCCTTTGATATTCTTTCTCAATGTCTGCTTTCCGTTCTTCCCATAGACCGGCCCTGAGACAGCTCCCGCCTGTTGAATCAGACGCTGGACAACAGCCTGATCTATATCGCCTTCAACAGCCGCCGATATGACAATATCATCCGCACTCATTACAAATCATCAAAAAGTGTTAATTGTTCTGCTTTTTGCGGACGGGTATGCGGGATTACCGCATCCGGAAGGCTTACCCCGCCCTCTAAAAGTCTCTTAATTTCAGCAATGCTGTCTGCCGACCTGATCGAAGTCCCCTCTGTTTGCGGGATCAAGAGCAATGTTTCATCAAGCCCGACCCCTTCATCCCGGAGCAAATCCACAGAATGGGAGCTGACCAGAATTTGACGGCCGGATCTTCTCTGAATCCTGGCAAAAATTTGGGGGATAAACCGTACGACTTCAGGATGCAGAGACAACTCCGGTTCTTCAAGAAGGAGAGGCCCTGCCCCATCCATCAATGCCCATAACAGACCCATCAGCCTCAGGGTTCCGTCAGAAAATTGTTCTTCAGTCTGCCATGCTCCTTGGGGACGCCAATGCTCATACTTGCCGCGTAAATGGGGAGCCCCCTTTTTGTCACGGGATAATTCGATCTCCGCAAGCTGCGGCACGGCCACTTTCAAAGCATCCTTGATTTTTCTCAACCTTGCTCGCTGTGTTTTCTCTTTTGCCTGCGCTACCTGTTCAAGAAAGTCCCCTCCAAACGGATCATTGTTTCTGCCAACAGATCTGTCGGGTTCTCTGACAAGTTGTGGCACAATATGCAGGTACTTAATTGAGGCGAAAAAATCGTTTATATTTCTAAATTTTTGATTAACATTAACCTGCTCTAGATAGGTCTGCGTTAACCTTTCCGGGTCTTTTGTATCATCCTCATCTGGCCGGCTTAATTCCTCTACTCCATTTATCACGACCCTTTCCTTCTTGACAACAGGTCGGCTCAAATTATCTTGGGAAAAATGCAATTCATACTCTGAATTTATTTTCTTCCTTTCATCACTAACGACCACATGGATAACAATATCCGGAGCCTTTCTGGCGGCCAGGCAACGCAGACTTGAGACACCGCCGCGTTTCTTAACAGCATGCTGAAAGCCTCCCCCTACGGAGGCAATATCATAAAGAAAGCGAAAGACATCAATAAAATTTGATTTTCCAGAAGCGTTCGGTCCAACAAGAAAAACCCGTTTTGTTAGCTTGACATCAACCTTTTGAAAATTTTTCCAGTTACAAAGCTCAATCTTTTCAAATTTTCTTATCTTGTCATCGATTTTTTCTTTAGGGTAATTCATCGTTTTTTCCTTTCGAATAAATGATTTATTCGAGATTTAACACAGAATTTCTCTTCATCGCCTACTGCGCCAGTTTTTCGCAGTAGACAATCATATCATGATGATTAACATATATGGACATATTGTCAATCCCTTACCTACCGATCTTTTTTCCACACCGCTTTCTTTCGCAACAGGCGGTGGTAGGAGACGGCAAAACGATGCGCCTCATCTCTGACTCTCTGGAGGAGTTTCAGACCCAACGAGTCGCGGGCCAACCTGACCGGATTTCTGCGGGCGGGAAGGAAGACCTCCTCTTCTCTTTTCGCCAGGGCGATAATCGGGATATCCACCTTAAGGGCCCGCAGCTCTTGGAGGGCCGCTTGCAATTGCCCTTTGCCTCCGTCGATCATGATCAAGTCCGGAAAGATGAGCCGTTCGTTTTTGAGCCGCCGGTAGCGCCTTTTGACCACCTCGGCGATCATTTTAAAGTCGTCGATCCCCTCCACCTCGCGGATGCGAAAGCGTCGATAATTGTTTTTGTCTGGCCGGCCGTTCAAGAACGAAACCAGGGACCCCACGGCCTGATGGCCCATGATATTGGAGATGTCAAAGGCCTCGATCCGCTCGGGCCGCCGGGTAAGATTGAGGGCGCGCTGGAGCTGTTCGGTCTCTTTATAATAATTGACATCGGGCGTCCCGGAATATAACGCGCCGATGGCGCGGATTTGATCGCGCACCTTGGCGGCCTCTTCAAATTTTCTAGCTCGGGCCAAGGCCTCCATTTCCCTGCGGAGCTCGCCGTACAATTCGTCTTTCTTGCCCTCGAGAATCAAACAGACGTTGTCAATGATTTTGTTGTATTCTTCTTTGGCTATGTTGTTGATGCACGGGGCATCGCAAAGCCCGATATGAAAATCCAGACAGGCCTTATGAGGGAAAGGATCACAGGTGCGAAAATGAAAGATCTTGCGGATGATATCCAGCGCCTCCCGGATCAATTTGGGATTCACGTAAGGCCCGTAATATCGGCCAGCTGGCGGGGCTTCTCCTTTTTTCTGTTGCCAACGCACCACGGCGATGCGGGGAAACCCCTCCTCAGTAACGTGAATAAAAGGATAGCTTTTGTCATCGCGCAGCTCCATATTGAATTTGGGCTGATACTGTTTGATGAGGCTGGCCTCCAGAATCAGGGCCTCGGCTTCGCTGGCGGTAGAGATATAATCGATATCCGCCACCTGGGAAACCAGCCAATCGCCCTTGGAGGAGATGACCGGAGAGGGACGAAAATGAGATTGCGCTCTTTTCCTTAAAGAGACAGCCTTTCCTATATACACAACCTCGCCCTGGGCATTCCTCATAAGGTAAACCCCACTGGTCAGAGGCAGAGATCTTATTTTTTCCTGGATATCCATTGAACGCCTTTCACGACACTTTCAATTCTCAATAAAAAGCAAAGAAGGATATAAGCACCAAATCCTATGAAACCGACGACGAAAAGCCTCATAAATTCATTCATGATCTCAAGGGAGGCCCAGCTTCCTTGCATCAAGAGTCCCATGCCCAAACTGGCCGAACCCAACCGCACCACATAGGAGCGCATGCCTTCTTTGAGGGCCCCCAGCCTTTTCTCCATCGTATAAAATAATATCAAAAAGTCCGTTGATACGGCAATAGAGCTGGCTAAAGCAATACCGCCGACTTTGAGCGGGCCCATCAACAGAAAGTTTAAGACGACGTTCAGAAAAAGACACAGCGCCCCCACCTTGACCGGGGTTTTTGTGTCCTGCATCGCGTGGAAGGTTGTTGTGAGGATCTTCACGCCTCCATAGGCCCATAATCCCAGGGCATAAAACAAAAGCGCACTGGCCGTGATATGCGTGGAATAGGACGTAAACTCTCCTCTTTCAAAAAGCACCTTAATCATGGGAAAGGAAAGAACCAGACACGCGACACTGGCCGGAAACATAATCAAAAAAATGTTCTGGAGAGAAAAAAGCAGGGTCTTTCTGAGACTCTCTCGATTGTGCCTGACCGCAAAGCCAGAAAGGCTGGGTAAAAGGGCCGATGCCAGAGCCACCCCAAAAATCCCTTGAGGAAACTGAATGATCCGATTGGCATAATAAATGGCAGAAATCCCACCCGTGCCCACAATCGTCTGCAAGGAGGCGCACAACGTATCAATCAGAAGACTGATCTGATAAATTCCTGAGCCCAGCAGTCTTGGCACAAGAAGTCTTCCCATCTTCCTGGCCGCCGGAGGAATAAGGGTTTTGGGCCATACCCACCGCATTCCTAATTTTCTCAAGGTCACAAGCTGGACGAGAAGCTGCAAAAACCCCCCTGCCAAAACGCCCACGGCCAATCCCACAATGGGCTCTTCCATGGTTTGGGAGGCCCAAAGCGCGCTTAAAATCATTGCCACATTCAAAAGGCAGGGGCTGAAGGCCGGCGCCCAAAAAGAGCGCAGCGTATATAAGACCCCCATGCTGTAGGCCGTTAATCCAATCAAAACGAGATACGGAAAAATCAATCGTGTCAACCGGATCGTCAGATGCAGTTTCTCCGGGTCGGCCATAAAACCCGGGGCGATGACTCTGACAATCCCCGGTGCTGCCAGTATCCCCAAAATTGTGATCAGACTTAAGGTGATCAGAAATAAAATAAAAACCACACAAACCAGCGGCCACAGGGCTTTTTGATCTTTTGAAGGGGGAGGCTCAACATATTCCGCCAAGACCGGCAAAACCGCGGAATTGGTGGCCCCCTCTCCGGTTAAATCGCGCCAGAGATTGGAAAGCCTGAACGCCACGAAGAAACTGTCCGCCGCAGGCGTTGTCCCAAAGACCTTGGCCAGGATCAAATCCCTGACGAATCCCAGGATCCGGGAAACCAAGGTCCCCAAAGAAAGCATAAAGGTGGATTCCAGGATGGAACGATGAGAATCGGGATGCGATTTATCCATTGACATGTCTCGAGGGGTTTGATATAAAAGATGGCCCTTATATAAATTTCCAATAACCAAACACCAATTAACCAAATGGTTCGACTTCGTCCTTCGATAAACTCAGCCCTTCGATTCCACTCCGGGCTGAGTCCTGAGCGGAGTCGAAGGGACTCAGGACTCGGCCTTAAGCGAAGTCGAAGGACAATATCCAAATCCCCATATTCAATGATTGGTTGATTGGTTATTTGGTATTGGTGATTGTTTGGTTATTGTAGCTTGATGATTGGTTATTAAATATTTTTTAGGGAAAGGGGTCATAAACCATGCCGCAACGAAGAAATGCCATCAAGGCCTTGCGCATCAACCGAAAAAGACACTCCAGCAATCTCAAAATCAAAACCGATCTTAAAAAGACGATCAAAAGATTCAAGCTGCTTGTGTCGGATAAAAATGTGAAAGAGGCTCAAACGCTTCTTCCGATTCTCCATAAAAAAGTTGACAAGGCCGCCAAGCGAGACATCCTGCACAGGAATACCGCAGCCCGTCGGAAATCCTCTTTTAGCCGACTTCTCTTAAGTATCGTGAAGCCTATGTCGTCACAAGGCACAGGCATAGCTTAACAACCAACATCTCTAAAGCATATTCTGGCTTCAAACGGCTGCGCTTAATATTGAAATCTGTCTCTTGAAGACTCACCAGCCCGTCTTCAAAACGCCCCCCAGGCATCTTCCGACGAAGTTGGGACCACCACCACACGAGCCCCCCCATGATCTGTAAAGGATGAATCCCTGAAGAAAAAAGTTGATTCAGGATCTTGAGGGCCTCAATTTCGTTATGCCTCTCCATGGCGCGCGTCATGTCAAAAACACCCGGGCTCTTTCCCACCGGAAAGTTTATAATCTTGGCTTCCTTAACCTTTTTAACAAACTCATCATTGAGATCCCAGACATGGGAATCCAAAACCAAAACCGCATGCGGGGTGGAGCTCTCCGCCCATTCCTTAATGATTCTTTGTTGATGGGCTGTCAAACGGTGAGATTCCCGAATGATGATGAGCCTTTGAGAGGCGATCGCCGGCAGGCTCATCAAGGCCTTTTTTAAATCATCGGCGCTCATGCTGCCGGCCTCGAGCAATTCATAGTCAAATGGGAGGGCATCCGTGGAAGGTAGGATCTTGTTTCTTAACTGGGCAATTTGGGCATCTTTGGCGAGGGTATCTTGGCCGAGAAGAAAATAAATCATTGCAGCTCTTTCGTGGCGGTAGGCGCGGGAGGTTTACCCCAACAGAATCGTCGGGAAACATCGAAATCGACACATCAAGGAAGCCATGGCCTAAGGGCCAGGGAATTTCACCAGTCTTCGATCGTCCGTTCGACGACCCGACGGGCCAGATCCGTAAGGGCGTCCTCTAAGGCCACAGTCTCGGATTTGGCCAGAGGGCCGGTTAAAAAGTAGGTTGTATCTCCGCTAAAGCTGGGCTCTTCCCAGAGGAGTTCGTTTTTCTCACGATCCCATAACTGCAAGGACACCTCAATGCGGATCCGGTATTCCTGCACATCTTCATTCTCGGTATACCGCAGGCCATCCCGGTGGTACCCAATCAATTCGCCTTTTAAAAGAAGATCCGCCTCCTCGCTGTTGTCTACCTTCAAATTGCCATCAAACAAAAAACGATCCGCAATCGCATTGCGGATTTTGACCTCTAACAAAGGAAGATAGGTCTCTCGGGCCTCCTCAGCAGTATAGGTGATCTTATTTTTAAAGGGATGAACGTGGATGGTTTTGAACCGGCTCGGTAAGAGCGATCGGGCAGAATAACCGCAGCCGGCCACAAGAGCGCAAAGCAAAACGAGAATCAGATATTTTTTCATTGAATCTTCCCATCCAGCTCGCGGATCTTTTCGAGGGCTTTGGTCGCCCAAATCGTATCCTTGTAATCATCCACAATGGCCGTGTAGTAGATCTGGGCGGCCTTATAATTTTTCTGCTTCTCGTAAAAATGGGCCACTAAAAACTTGTTTTCCGCCTCTTTGGAGCGGAGTTTATGGATATGATCTTGGGCCTGTTTTGACAATTCGGCCTCGGGATGGGTCTGGACAAACTCTTTAAATCCTTCCACCGCGGCCTGGGTGGTTTTCTGGTCATATTGGGCCGCGGAGGACCTTTCAGCATCGACCAAAGAAATCTGATATTGGGCCGCCTTGGCCCACGGACTTTCCGGATAATCATTCACCGCCTTCTCAAATTCATCCCGGGCTTCTGTGTACAATTGTTTTTCTTTAAGATACAAGCCAATCTTGTATTGGGCCGAAGGGGCATAAGGGCCGTATGGTGCATTTTTAATGACGGCACGAAAAACGTCCACGATATTGTAATCGCCGCCCGTAACCGCATTCACAAACTTATTTCTCTTCTGATCGCCTTCCAAAAGCCTTTCCCCGATCTTAAACTGCTTTTCCACCACATCTGCCGAGCGGTCACTAAACGGGTATTTTTCAATGACCTTCTGGAACGCCTTAAAGGCCTCGTACGGCTTTCCCTCCCTTTCTAAAGAGAGTCCGATATAATACTGCGCTTCAGAAGCCTCTCTGGCGCGAGGGTAGTGATTGATCAGTTTCTTAAATTCCGTCATGGCCTTGGTATATTCTTTGGCTCGATAGAATTCGCGGGCGTATTCGAATTGCGCCTTGGGGGTCTCCTTGACCGCGTATTTGGGATTGACCCACTTATTCGTTTCCGGCGTCCATATCCAGAAGGCCAAACCCGTGCCTCCGGCGAACCCCCAAAGAAGAATCCCGGAAACAACAACAAGAATAAGCCTGTTTTGCATAGGCGATAATGTACCATAGGAGATTTCCCTTGTCAACGCTCGGCTTAAAGGACAGGTCTTTCCGGGTGGGCAGTTTTTGGGCAGTTTTCGGAAAAAATCAAACTGCGGATGGAATTGAAGGGCATCACAAAATCGGCATTTAATTTTATCTAACAGCTCGATTGTCTTGTTTAACTCCTTAAGAGCTACCGTGATAAATTCAACTGTAATTTTCAGGAACTGCCAACTGTTAAAGTTTCGTAAAAAGCAACCACTAAAAAATTTGTCAAAATCACGATTTTGATTCAATATAGCGGCTAAGCTCAGTTTTATCTTTTTCTTCTAACCCAGTAAAAAAAATCCCATACCGATTTACAGGTGAATCCATCTTCACCCAAATAACTTTTGCTTGGATGCGCATCATGGGAACCCTATCTCCGAAAAAGAATAACCTCAATTTTATCCTTTCCTTCTCCTTAAATTCATGTCTTGTCTCAAAACACAGCCCTTCTAATCCAATATTGTTGGCAAAAGATTTTACATTTTTAGATTGCCCATCGGATTCAACTCTTAAAATTATAGTCTGATTATAATCTTTACTTAAATCTAAGCGTGGAATTTGTCTTCTTTCTGGTGATTTACCAAGAATCCAGAGTTCATCTTCTCTTCCCGGCGTAGACAATTTCTTGGCTACTCCCTTTTCCACGAGCACTTCTTTTAGCGACTCCAGAGAACCTTTGGTCTCTTGAAACTCTTTTTCTTTTTTTGATAAATCTTCCTCAACTGCTTTACGAACCCTATGCTCTTGCTCTAGAAGCTCTTTTTCTTTTCGGAATTCTGATTTGAGCTGATTAAATTCTTTTTCCCTTTGTAAAGAGGTGTCTTCGACGGCCTTTCGAATAGTCTGTTCGACTTCAAGGAGTCTATTTTGCTCTTGAAGCTGCGTCTGGAGCGTGGCGATCTCTTGAACTGCAAGATCTTTTTTATCCAGACTTAACTTGTATCTTCGCTGGAATAACCAACCTATTGAGGTCCGCAGAAGTAATGGAACGCCCTGCCTCGATGGTGCTGCCGGTTCCATTGCTTTCGCGTATGCCAATAAAAGCCCGATGCTCAAGATCGAGGTTATTCCTATAAACCAGAATACAATAGGAAGCACCGTCTTTCTTTTAGGAGGAGATATTTTTACTCCTGATTTTTTGACCGCATTTGTTGTCAATTTTAGGGTCTCATGGGTAGGCTCAATGGAAGCTTCTCCTACTCCTACTCCCACCTGCTTAAGGGCAGCCCCCATGGCTTCTAACCTTTTACGGATTTGCTCCCGGGATTCATCTTTGACAAAAACCTCCTTTCCCTCATTGTTAAGAAAAGGGGCCCCTCCTAAAGAAGACTGGATAGCTAAAACAATATTCTTGAGTTTGGCACTTTTTCGGGCTTTTGGGCCGTATTTTCAGGTAGTTCTCGTCGAGAAAGCAATTTTGTGGTATCGAAAACCTGTTTTTGCGATCCGAGAGACTTTTCCGACGACAAATTCGAAAATTTGCCAAACTCAAGAATATTGTTTTCTTCTTGCCATATTTTATAAGAAACTTTTTCTAGCAATTCGAAGGTAAATGATTTGAGCGTTTTATTTTGACCATCGCTATAATACTCGCTGGTTATTCTTTTTATTGCACCTTCGTTAACAATGAGTTCGCTTCCTATGGTACTGACAACATTTTTGGTCTGAAACTCGACGACTAAGCTAGGTGGGTTATCTAACCAGTAAGAGGTAAATTGGGCCGGGCCAGAGGTTGTAATGACTATTCTTATACTCCCCTTGGATTCTTCTTGAACTACCGGAATAATGGGGATTTGTTCGGTTAACTCCTCTGCTATAGCCAAACTTATACTGGCAAATCCCATCAACGAGACCATCAAAAAAAGTTTAAGGGTTGATGGTTCGACTTTGCTCACCATCAATCTTGAGCGAAGTCGAAGGATTGATTTTAAATTTGTCCTTTTCATAGTTTTTTCACCATATCGTTCTCTTTAAATTCCACATTCTTCCACGGATCCAAAATCGCGGCCGCAGAAGTCGTTTCCTCTAATTTTTCTATCTGGACTTTTCCGATGAATAAATCATCACGATAAACAGACAAGATATCACCTAATTTCAAATTACTCTGACTCCCCAAATTAATTGCGACAAACGTATGCTCTCTATTATATGACAAAATTTTGCCTTTTAATTCCGGCAATGCCTTAATCACAATTTCTTCTAATTCAATAGGTTTACTAGATTGGGGTAGCTTCGCTGTCAACTCTTCAATCTGTGCTGTTAAATTTTGTTTTTCTTGTACGGCTGTAACAAGTTGAACTCCCAAGTCTTTTCTGGCGGCTATTTCCTTTTCGAGCTGATCCAAAGCGAGTTTTATCTGTTGATCACGGGCAGTGATTTGTTTCTCGGCTTCAGTCAGCTTATTCTCCACCGCTCTTTTAGCCTCAATGGTTCTCATGAGCTCTACTTCCTTGGCTATCCTTGAGGATTTCTCTTCTTCCTTTTGTCCATAGAAAGTAATGCCTGTGACTACAAGAATAATCATACTGGGCCAAAAAACTTTGGGCCTGACTAGAGTGTTTAGTTTTATTTTTAGCATTGTGTTACACCCCCCTTTCTTTTTATTCTTAAGACTATTGGGATTGAATCTAGACCTCCACTTTAGCCATAAGATATCTACCTAATTCCTCAAGCTGTTCTTTATGTTTAGGATAAAAAGGAAGCAAGCAATGATATTTTCTGACTTTCCTTACGTCCTTTATCTCTTTAATTTGAATATCTCTAGGAAGCCATCTCTCAAGATTATGAAAGGCACCTATAAAAAGAACCCCTCTTTCTCCATCATTCAGGGTCTCATTTATTCTCTGGGCAATAAATTTGTCTCTTTTATTTAAGAGTCTATTCTTGCTGAATTTATATTTTACAGAGGTGAGTAATTTCTGTATCACAGACTTTGCACCGGTTATGGCAAGTAACCGATCGTACTCTTCTTTAACCAAAGGGAAGTCCTCTGTCTTGACTAAAATAGCGCCACCTTTAATGAGTCTTGCAATTAATTCATAATTTTTACTTCCTGAGCGTACTCCTTCTTCAACAATTTTGGCTCCTACCTCACCCTCTGCCACCATTCCATCTTGATATATCTTTAATCCCAATTCATCTACATAATTAAAATAAAGCGATAAAGCATACCAAAAACCATCTACGGTCTTTTGATGTTCTCGCCACGCCTCTGTACCTAAATCTGCCACACCTCTTTTAGTTACATCCTTTGCTAAAGAGCCGAGATCAGCGCTTGTATGTATAATTGGAACATAAATAAGTGTCCGCATATGCTTATTTTGCTTTAACTTTAGTTCTTGAGTTTGGCACTTTTTCGGGCTTTTGGGCCGTATTTTCAGGTAGTT
>CAZUJQ010000083.1:0-10570 GCA_964620805.1 uncultured Planctomycetales bacterium
GATAGCTAACGTTGGTTTTTCGGGCAACGGCGGATAACGAGAGGCGATGGTAATCGTAACACATGCCGTAAACGATAGTACGCAGGGCAGACATTTGCGTTTTGGTAAACAGCGGTTCAAAGTGAGCGAGGAATTGATCGATAAAGCGTAGAGATGAGGGGAAATGGGTCATCATGCGTTGCTCCTGGCTTGGTGATGGTGGAATGATGGGATGTGATTAGAATAGCAGGATTTATGACGAGGAATCAATAGAAAAGAGAGAAAAATCAACGCAACGCATTGAAATTACGCAAGTTATTGATTCGCAAATTTTACGTAAAGGCAATTTTTCGAAGATACGGGAGTAAAAATATTTTTTAACAAAGTACAGTATGAGTGACGAATGTGTATCAATACGGAAAACCCATTGCCATGATCATGGCGGTAATGGCGGTATCTGAAGACAACTTGGAGGAATCGCTTGATTTGATGCGGCGGTTGCGGGCGATGATGGCTGTTGAGGAGCTCCAGAGGAAATCATCGGGAAAAGGGTTATCCAAGCTGCCGCCCTCCCACATCAATGCAGAAATCCGTGCCGCCCGTCAAAAACGTCCCCCATGAAAATCGTTCTTGATACCAACGTCCTGGTTTCCGGTCTCCTAACACCCTATGGGGCCGCTGCTGAGATTGTGCGGCTGATTGCCTCTGGTGTCCTTTCTGTGTGTTATGACACCCGTATCCTCCTGGAATATCAAGAGGTCCTTGCCCGCCCGAAATTTCAATTTATGGAAAAGTTTCGTGAGCATCTTCAATAGAAGGAAGGGGGCTCTATGAAACCGCAAAATACCATACGACGTTAGCACCTAACCAATCGATTGAGTTTGATTTGATAATAAATGAGCCCAAGTATGAAATAGGTTATTATCCGATGGATTTGCTTGGTGGGTACGAGATCTCTGTCAAGTATTACGGCCTGCTCGCAGATAATCCTTTCACCACTGACACGAGTGATCCTGTGTTTACGTCCAGCACGTCACAACCAATTAGCTTCGCGGTCTTGCTGCCCATCGAAGAAGCGGACCAAGCCTGCTCGAAAGATGAAGACTGCGCTCGGATCGCTGTCGACTGTACCGACTGCGGCTGCGGCGCGGCGGTCCACCAGCGCCATGCCCAGAAGTACCTTCAGCAGATTAAGGCTGTGTGTGCTTCCTATGAGGAGCCCGCATGCCAACCCCTCTGTCCCACCCCGGTCCTCCAGTGCCTCAATAGCCGCTGCGCTTTCACTGAGCCTTGAGTAAACCCCGTAAAGTGGTGTTTTCGATGGTTGCTTTAACCACCATCGAAAACCCTTGAAAGACCGCCGACTGCCCGCCCCGCCGCTTCCCTGGCCCGCGGTTCCGGCTTGCCAGGGCTGGCGCGGCTTAAGCCGCGGGCCGGGGAAGTCGGCGGCTTTCTTTACGGGGTAAACCATATAAGTCCTTTTCTGAAGTATTTCTTGACACAGCAGGTTTTCTTAGTAGACTAATATTGGGCAATCAAAAAAGAATCTATGATAAGGAGGAATTTTGTGGACATACAAATCCATGTGCAAAGCACACCCAACCCCAACGCCCTGAAGTTTATTCTCAGCGTGCCGGTTAAAACTGAGGGGAACGCCACGTATAAAAACGCCGAGGAATGCCATACGAATCCTTTGGCGCGGTTGTTGTTTAGCGTTCCGCATGTTGCGGAGGTCTATTTTTTTGAGAACTACATCACCATTACCCAGGACGGCGAGGGGGATTGGGATGCCATCGAGGAGCAGGTAAAAAAGATCATATTAGAGAACATTAATAATCATGATCCCAACTTTAAAGTGGAAGCGCCTATTAAGAAGGTAGCCGCCACACCCAATTCCCCGGAGATCGCCCAGATCGAATCGATCTTAGATCAGACCATAAGGCCGGCACTGCAGATGGATGGAGGGGACCTGCAGGTCCTGGGGCTCGAGGATAATGTTCTGACCGTTTTTTACCAGGGGGCCTGCGGTTCGTGTCCGAGCTCGGCCATGGGGACATTAAAGGCGATCGAGAATCTTTTGCGGGAGGAATATAATCCGAATCTGGTGGTTCAGTTGGGGTGAGCATATTAAATTCGGATCTTCCGTGTTTCTTGTGGGTAATTTTAGCCTGGATAAACATGTCTTTAGCTATTGTGTCATTGCGAGGAGGAGCGTTTTTAGCGACGACGAAGCAATCTCTTGGAGTCGTCTAAAAGATTGCTTCGCCAAAGCGAAATATTAACGATGGCTCGCAATGACACACGAAATTAACAATTTTTGACATTATGCGTTAATACTTTTTTTTAGAGAAGGGAGAACCTTATGAACGCCGTTGAGCTAGCCCAAAAGCGCTGTCAGCCCTGTGAAGGCATCGGAAAAGCGTTAAGCCAAGAGCAGGCAAGCGAGTATCTGAAAACCGTGGATCACTGGCAATTCGACAAAACCGGCAAAGGGATCTTCCGGGAATACGCGATGAAGAATTTCATGGCGGCCGTCCATTTGATCAACAAAATCGCGGAGGTCGCGGAATCCGAAAACCATCATCCGGATCTTCATTTGGCAGGGTATCGAAAGCTAAAGGTGGAGTTGTCTACGCATGCATTGGGCGGATTGTCGGAGAATGACTTTATTCTGGCCGCCAAGATCAATCAACTGCCCGCGGAGCTGAAAGGTTGAAAATTTTTTTGCCTTCAAATAAGTTATTTTTTGGAGTAATTTAGCGATGTTTAAAATCAACCGAAAGATCGAATACGCCCTGATTGCGCTCAAGCATATGAGCTTGAGTCACCCGGGGCAGCTGACCTCGGCCAAAGAAATCTGTGACATTTACCATACGCCGTTTGATCCGACCTCGCGGGTGCTGCAGCTTATGGCCCAGGAAGGGATTTTAAAAGCCGAGCACGGCGCCCACGGCGGTTATCAAATCACCAAGGATCTCTCCACGGTGACATTCGGCGATCTGATTGAAATCATCATCGGCCCGATGGAGATCGTCAATTGTTTTCATGAGCATTATTCCCAGTGTGAACTGACCTCCTCGTGCAATGTCATTTCTCCGATGTTGAGACTCAACGAGAAGATGAGTGACCTTTTTAAGACCGTGACTCTTCAGGAGTTGATTGAATCCCGGCATACGGCGGAAAAAACGATCCGCCTTAAACCCATTGAAAACGCGGTGTCATGAAGATCACATAGAGAGAATGAAAAATGGCAAAAATGATACAAGAAGCTGAATTAACCAATCGCGAATATAAATACGGCTTTGTCACCCCCATTGAGGTGGAGGAATTTCCCCAGGGCTTAAATGAGGATATCATCCGGATGCTGTCCGAGAGAAAACGCGAGCCCGCCTTCATGCTGGAATGGCGCTTGAAGTCTTACCGCCATTGGGTGACGATGAAGGAGCCCAAGTGGCCAAACTTTAAGTACGGCCCGATTGATTATCAGGGGATCACGTATTATTCCGCCCCCCGGCAGAAGACCCAGGGGCCGGGAAGCCTGGAGGAGGTTGACCAGGAGCTTCTCAAAACATTCGAGCGGCTGGGCATTCCCTTGACCGAGCAAAAGCGCCTGGCCGGTGTCGCCGTAGACGCGGTCTTTGATAGCGTTTCCGTGGGCACGACCCATCAAAGCGAACTGGCCAAATTAGGGATTATCTTTTGCTCCATGTCCGAGGCTGTTCAACATCATCCGGATTTGGTCAAAAAGTATATGGGCTCGGTTGTGCCTTATAACGACAATTTCTTCGCGTGCCTGAACTCAGCGGTCTTTAGCGATGGATCGTTTTGTTATATTCCCAAGGGCGTCAAGTGTCCCTTGGAGCTGTCGACCTATTTTCGCATCAATGCCGCGGACTCCGGACAATTCGAGCGGACCTTGATTATCGCTGAGGACGATAGCACTGTTAGCTACCTGGAAGGGTGCACCGCGCCTTCTCGCGACCAGAATCAACTGCATGCCGCGGTCGTGGAATTAATTGCCATGAACAACGCGGAAATCAAGTATTCGACCATCCAGAATTGGTACTCCGGTGACAAAGACGGCAAGGGAGGGATCTACAACTTTGTGACCAAGCGCGGCAAGTGTGTCGGCAAAAACTCCAAGATCTCCTGGACGCAGGTTGAAACGGGCGCCGCCATCACCTGGAAGTACCCCAGCGTGATCCTGCAGGGCGACAATTCGATTGGAAAATTTTACTCGGTCGCCTTGACCAACAACCGCATGCAGGCGGACACCGGGACCAAGATGATCCATATCGGCAAAAATACCAAAAGCACCATTGTCTCGAAAGGGATCTCTACGGATTATTCCAATAATAATTATCGGGGGCTGGTTAAAATCCTCCCGTCCGCGGATGGGGCCAAAAACTTTTCGCAGTGCGACTCCATGCTGGTGGGCAACAACTGCGCGGCCAACACCTTTCCTTATATTGAGGTCAATAACTCAACCGCCACGATGGAGCACGAGGCCTCCACCTCCAAGATCAGCGCCGAACAGATGTTTTATCTGAAATCGCGCGGACTGGATATGGAGAGCGCGGTTTCCTTAATCATCAACGGATTTTGCAAAGAGGTCTTTAAGGAGCTGCCTCTGGAGTTTTCCGTTGAGGCGATAAAGCTTTTGGAGATGAAGCTGGAGGGGAGTGTGGGGTAGTCGTTCTTGACAGATCAGTTTACAATGTACAAATTACAAATCACAAGCAATAAACAAATCCCAATGCCAAATGTCTTGTTTGAAAATTGTAATTTGGAAATTGTTTGTGATTTGCCAGATTGGATATTGTGATTTGAACATACATGAATCAAAAGGAGAGATATCAACCATGTTAGAAATCAAAGATCTGCACGCCAGCATCAATGACAGCCCCATTCTCAAGGGGGTCAGTTTGACAATCCATGCCGGAGAAGTCCATGCCATCATGGGCCCCAACGGTTCGGGCAAAAGCACTTTGGCCAAGATCATGGCAGGACATCCGGATTATACTGTAACCCAGGGAACGATCGAGTACGAGGTCAATTTTAAGAAGATCAATCTCCTGGAGCTGGAGCCTGAAGAGCGCTCACGCGAGGGGCTTTTTATGGCCTTCCAATATCCCGTGGAGATCCCCGGGGTGACCAGCGCGGTTTTCTTGCGGGCCGCCTTCAATGAGATCTGCCGGCATCAAGGAGCCCCGGAGATGGATCCCATCGAATTTGACGGGTATCTGCGAAAAAAGCTGAAGCTCCTGGGGATGGATGAGCGGTTCATCCATCGGGCCGTCAATGTGGACTTCTCGGGTGGTGAGAAAAAGAGAAATGAAATCCTCCAGATGGCGGTTTTGAATCCGCGGCTGGCGGTTTTGGACGAGACCGACTCCGGGCTCGACATCGATTCCATGCGGATCGTGGCCGATGGCGTGAATAAACTCAAAAATAAGAATAACGCCCTCCTGGTTATTACGCACTATCAGCGTCTCTTAAACTATATCATCCCGGATTTTGTGCACATCCTGCATGACGGCAGGATCGTCTGCTCCGAAGGCAAGGAGCTGGCGCTTGAGGTGGAGGAAAAAGGCTACGACTGGCTGGGCGCGGGAGACAGCGCAGCCATCGGCGTACCAAGGGCCAACGCTATGAAATAAGAAGGTGGATCCAATGAATAATAATCCCTTGTCATTTATCGAAGGCTTGGAGGAGTTTCATAAGGTGGCCGAGAAAGAGTCCCCCTCGTGGGTTCACCCTTGGCGGATGAAAGGGCTCGCCCGCTTTAAAGAGATGGGTCTGCCCACCACCAGAGACGAGGAATGGAAATACACCAATGTCAAGCCGATTGCCCAAGCCCGATTCCAGCTTCCCTCCCAAGATGGGCTGATTGATCAGGCGGAGCTTGAGGAATATTGGAGCGGCCAGGACCTCAAGATCGTCTTTGTCAACGGTCTTTTTTCCAAGGACCATTCCAACTTGGATCACCCGCCGAAAGGAGTCCATATCCTGAATCTTCCCGAGGCCTTCCGTCCTTATGAAAAGGAAATTACCAATTTATGGAAACACTACGAGACAAAGGAGGGGGCCTTTGTGTCGCTTCACAAAGCCATTTTCCGTCAAGGGATCTTGATCCGGATTGAGCCCAAGGCGATTGTGGATAAACTTCTGCATATCATCCATGTGACGAGTTCTTCTCCCAAGGAAATCATCTGCGCCCCCTTGACGATCGTCTTGGTCGGGGCATCCAGTGAAGTCAAAATCCTGGAGAGTCATCTGGCGTTTTCAGAGAATCTTTATTTCGTGAATGCCTTGAGCGATGTTGTCATGGGAGAGAACTCAAAAGTCTTCTATGCCAGAGCGCAAAAGGAAAGCCCGCAGGCCTTTCACATCAGCACGACCCGCATCTGGCAGAAGCGGGACAGCCAGTTGAATTCGTTCTCTTTTACCACCCAGGGCCGCATCACCCGCAACGACTTGCAGGTGAGCCTCGACGGGGTGGGCGCCTCGGCCATCTTGAATGGTCTTTACAGCATCTCGGAAAGCCAGCATGTGGACAATCATACGGCGGTGGAACACCGACTCCCCAGCTGCACGAGCAATCAGTTTTATAAAGGCATCTTGAATGATGCCAGCCGGGCGGTCTTTAATGGGAAGATCTTTGTCTGTCGAGATGCCCAGCAGACCAACTCCTATCAGCTCAACAAAAATCTTCTTTTAGGAAAAGGCTGCCGGGCGGACACAAAGCCGCAGTTGGAGATCTTCGCCAATGACGTCAAGTGCACCCACGGCGCCACGATCGGCCAGCTCAACGAAGATGAGATTTTCTACCTTCAGAGCCGGTCGATCTCGAAGGATTTGGCCGTGAAGATCCTGGCCCGGGGATTTATCGATGATATCTTGAATACGATCCCGGCAGAATCCGTTAAGCAAAAGCTCAACACCCTTTTAAAGGATAAATTCGCGCAATTGATCTAATACAAACGTCTTAATTCCTGTGTCATTGCGAGTCCCGACGCTTTGGGTCGGGACGAAGCAATCTTTTAAAGGATTGCCCGCCTTCGCCAAATGCTAGAGCGTTTGGCTTCGGCGAGGTCTCGGCGAAGCTGAAACGTGAAAACATTTCAGCGAAGATGGACTTCGTCGCAAAAAGCGCTCCTCGCAATGACAAAGATATTATTTGCTGTCAATTTATTTAATGCGTTTGTATTAATACCTCGTGACCGCAAGCCAGACGAGGATGAAAAGGAAATATGAGAGCCACCGCCGCTTTATCACTCCCAGTGACCGAAATTCGAAAGGACTTCCCCAACCTTCAGGCCGAAATCCGGGGCAAGCCCTTGGCCTATCTCGACAACGCCGCAACGACCTTTAAGCCGACAAGCGTCCTCGCGGCCATGGATGATTATTATCAGAAAACCTGCTCCAACGTTCACCGGGGGGTTCACTTTTTAACGGAAGAGGCCACCGCCCAATTCGAGGCCAGCCGGGAAAAAGTGAAAAATTTCCTCAACGCCAGAGCCCCCGAGGAGATCATCTTCACCCGCGGGGCCACGGATTCCATCAATACGGTTGTCCAAAGCTATGGCCGAAAATTTCTAAAGCCCGGTGATGAGATCATCATCTCCCACATGGAGCACCATTCCAACATCGTGCCCTGGCAGATGCTCTGCGAAGAGAAGGGTTGTGTCTTGCGTGTGATCCCGATCAATGATCAAGGGGAAATCCTCTATGAAGAGTTTGAGAAACTGCTCAATCCCAAAACGAGATTCGTCTCGGTTGTGTATGTCTCCAACTCGTTGGGCACAATCAATCCGGTCAAAAGGATCATTGAGGCCGCTCACCGTTTAAAGGCCTCGGTTTTGATTGACGCCGCGCAGGCCGTCAATCATCTCAAAGTGGACGTCCAAGAGCTGGATTGTGATTTCCTGGTTTTCTCCGGGCACAAGCTTTATGGCCCAACGGGGATTGGCGTCTTGTATGGGAAGCGCGAGCTTTTGGAAAATATGCCGCCCGCGCAAGGCGGAGGGGACATGATCTCCGCGGTGACTTTTGAGAAGACCACTTATAATGCTTTGCCGTACAAATTCGAGGCCGGAACGCCTCCGATTGCGCAGGTGATCGGCCTGGGCGCGGCCGTTGATTACGTCCAGGGAATCGGTCTGGAAAGAATCGCCGAGTATGAAAAAGAATTGCTCGACTATGGGACAAAGGCGCTTTCGGCGATCTCCGATTTACGGATGATTGGAACCGCCTCAGACAAGGCGGCGATCCTTTCTTTTGTTCTGCCTCATGTCCATGCCCACGATGTGGGGACCCTGGTGGATGAGGAGGGGATCGCCATCCGCACGGGCCACCACTGCACCATGCCCCTCATGCAGCGCTTTGGCGTCCCAGCCACCTGCCGCGCCTCTCTGGCTTTTTATAATACCCCGCAGGAACTGGACCGGCTGGTTGTGGCGATCGGCAAAGCCAAGGAAGTCTTCTCATGAATACGGACAACGCCGAGGGCCGCACCGAGCTTTATCAGGAAGTCATCCTCGAGCACAACCGCAAGCCCCGCAATTTTAAAAAATTGGAGAACCCCACCCATTTTGCCGAGGGATACAATCCCATCTGCGGGGATCATGTGCTGGTGTACTTGAAAGTTGATGATCAGAATACCATTGAAGACATCTCCTTTGAAGGCTCGGGCTGTGCGATCTCCAAGGCCTCCTCGTCTATGATGACGACGGCGCTTAAAGGAAAGTCCCTCCCGCAGGCCACAATGCTTTTTGACCAGTTTCACAAGCTGGTGAAAGGAGAGCTCAAGCCCGATCGCGATCCGCATTCTCTGGGGTCTTTGGGTATCTTCTCGGGAATCTGGCAATATCCTTCAAGGATCAAATGCGCCATTCTGGGATGGCATGCCGTCAAAGGTGCACTGGACAAGGTTCAAACGGTGTCGACGGAGTAGTGTTAGGAATTTAAAATTAGAATTTTCGGAGAATATTAAAAGCATGTCTACAACCATCACCCAACCCTCCACAAAATCAACTACCCTCCATGACGCGCTCCATCGTCCCCTGCGGGACCTGCGTATCTCGGTCATCGACCGCTGCAATTTCCGCTGCCGGTACTGCATGCCCGAGGAAGAGTATAAAGACCACTATAAATTTTTGGAGAAAAAAAACTGGCTCACCTTTGAGGAGATTTTTCGGTTGACGAAGCTCTTTGTCAAGCTCGGTGTCACCAAAGTCCGATTGACCGGGGGAGAGCCGCTTTTAAGAGATGGATTGCCGGCTTTGATTCGGAAACTTACTGGGCTCTCTGGAATAGAAGACCTGGCTTTGACAACGAATGGCTCTCTGCTGGCGCAAAAAGCCCGGCGGCTTAAAGAGGCGGGCCTGCGCCGGCTGACCGTGAGCCTCGACACCTTAGATCAAAATGTTTTCCGGGCAATGAGCGGAAACCGCGGGTCTGTGGATCGCGTCTTAGAGAGCATCCGCGAGGCGCAGGGGCTGGGATTTCAGGCGATCAAGATCAATGTCGTGGTCCAGAAAGGGGTCAATGACCATAGGGTCCTGGATCTTGTCCGCTATTTCCGGGGCACCGGGTGTGTCCTGCGTTTTATCGAATACATGGATGTGGGCAACTGCAACCACTGGCGCTCGGAATCGGTTGTGCCTTCGAAAGAGCTTATTCAAAAAATTCAGGAGCATTTCCCCTTAAAACCCCTGGAAGCTAATTATGAGGGTGAGGTCGCCAGCCGTTATCAGTTTGTGGATGGCTCAGGGGAGATTGGTTTTATCTCCTCGGTGACCCAGCCTTTCTGCGGAACCTGCCACCGCGCTCGCCTTTCCACCGATGGAAAAATCTATACCTGCCTATTCGCCAGCCAGGGAACGGATCTGCGCAACCCCTTAAGAGAGGGAGCGTCTGATAAAGAGCTTTTAAATCTCATCACCGGTGTCTGGCAAAAAAGAACCGACCGCTATTCGGAGCTCCGCTCCCAATTCCTGGCCTCTCACCAAACCACTCATAAAGTCGAGATGTTTCAGATCGGGGGGTAGGGCTTCCTAGTTCGCGCACTCCTAGTTCGCGCAATTGAAATAGAAGTATTTATATGATATAGTTACCAGGGTAAAAGCCACAAGGAGGAATCCAGAGAATGGTCAAAACACTCGTTAAAGAAAAGAAATATCTGGGAAAATGTGTCGCTTTGAAGTCGCCTACGGACACCACAGTCGTGGCGTATGGGATAACATACGAAGAGGCCTATAGAAAGGCGCAACAAAAAGGTTATCTTCATCCTGTTCTGGCTTTCATACCTCCTAAAGATACCGTACAAATCTACTGATGGAATTTCCTCATATCTCTTTTCGAAGACTCCATCCTCACGACATCCCTCGTCCCTGTCTTACCGTAAAGATCATTAATTCCAAAAATAAAAGATCCCTTGACGTTAATGCCTTCATTGACACAGGGGCTGATGAATGTGCCTTTCCGGCCGAACTTGCCAGAATGATCGGTTTGAGACTCAACAAAGGGAAGAGAAAAAATATGAAGCTTTCCCGAGTTTGTAGCAAAAAATTAACGTAACTTATTGAAA
>CAZUJQ010000084.1:0-10559 GCA_964620805.1 uncultured Planctomycetales bacterium
ACAACCGGGTATTGCCGATGTTTGATTGTTCAGATGTTTTAAGAACGCACCTGCCAAAATTATCCGATGACATCACCAAGCTTGAATATCACTTGAGCAGGATGATTCTGTATTTTGCCGGGTCAAACAGCCCGGCGGATCTGGCTTCAAGACCGATCCGGTATTTGTTTCTGGATGAGATTGATAAATACCCCAGATTTTCCGGGCGGGAAGCGGATCCCATCAAGCTGGCGACCGAGCGCCAGAAAACGTTTTGGAATAAAAAGACAGTTAAGGTTTCAACGCCGACGACAAGGGATGGATATATCTATCGCGAGTTTGAGAAGTCGGATAAAAGACGATTTTATGTTCCCTGTCCTCATTGCGGGCAGTATCAGATTCTTGCCTTCGGTCAAATCAAGTGGCCCCAGAATGAATCATCCATAGAATTAATTAAAATCAAACGCCTTGCATGGTATGAGTGCTGTCATTGCGGCAAGCGCATCAAGGATTACCAAAAAGGCAAAATGCTTTCAGGCGGCACGTGGGTCCCGGATGAAGTGGGAAAGATTAATGCCAAGCACCGGGGGTTTTGGATTAATTCGTTATATTCGCCGTGGCTTACGTGGAGCGATGTGGCGGCCGAGTTTTTAAGATCGAAAGATTACATCGAGCTTTTGATGAATTTTGTCAATTCGTGGCTGGCGGAGGTATGGGAAGAAAAAAGCAGTAAGACAAAGCCGAATGAATTGGCAGAGCTTGCACTGACATATTCCCAAGGAGTCGCACCAGAGGGGGTTGTTGTTTTGACCGGAGGGGTGGACGTGCAAAAGGATCACTTCTATTTAAGCGTTCGAGGATGGGGTTACGGGCAGGAATCGTGGCTTATTTTGGCGACAAGGGTGGAGGGGTGGGAAGATGTCGTTCATGTCATGTTTAAGACTTTGTATCCTTCCGAACTGGGCAATGACAAGGCCTTCCCCGTCAGATTGACTTGCATCGACAGCGGGCATAGAACCTCGGAAGTCTATGAAATATGCCGTCAATGGCGCGATGTCGCCCGTCCGGTTAAAGGCCAACAGCATTTAAGCGGCGCGCCGTTTAAGATAAGCAACATCGATAAATTCCCGGAATCCGGGCACGTGATCCCAGGCGGGTTGTCTTTATGGCATCTTGACACGTCGTATTTTAAAGACAAGATTACCCGGCTTGTTCAGAACACCAAGATGGGCGGTCTGAGCGGATGGCATTTATACCAGAATATTCATGCCGAATATTTAAAGCAGTTTTGTTCTGAGCATAAAGTGATTATCCGCGATCGCAAACGAGCCAAAGCCGTGGAGGAATGGCGGCCGGTTTCAACTCACGCGGCGACGCATTTTTTTGACACGGAAGTTTATGCGACTGCGGCCGCTGAAATGATCAGAGTCTTTTCCATGCAGGCGGAAGAAAAGAATGTTTATGTTCCTCAAAGGCCGGTGCAAGGTACTTGGATATGCAGAAGGGACAATTGGGTTAATCGCAATGGGTAAATGGATAAATAAGAAAGGATGGCTGGACGGTTATGTCAAAGAAAAGCAAGAGGCGAAACCTCAAGAAAATGTCACGGTTTATATTCCGCTAAAATGCCCGTCATGCCGTTCGAGGAAGGTGAGATGTTACGGGGCCGACAGGCCTGTTTTGTACTACAAGTGTTTCGACTGCGAATTGAAGTTTAAGGTCATAGAGAAGGAGTGAAGAATTTTCAGTATTTCTGAACCGGTTAATTGACTTTATGTTGTTACTGGTGTTAGGTTGAGATTAGAGGGACGCCTCTAAATCTCATGAAGCGGCAGTTCAGGTGCCTGAACCACTTGACTGCCGCTTCTTTTTTTGGGGAGGAGCAATGCCCAAAATTAAAAAAACATACCAAGGAGGGATGAGGATGATGTGGCGCGCAATTTTCATTAGTTTGATTTTGGTGCTCTTGCTATGCAGTCAGGCCTTCGCGCAGTGTGTCTGGAAGATTCAGGCCGTTGAGCAGGATCCGGACATGGGATCAATCTTGGTTGTGACCCAGTATACGCTCAATGGTCAGGCAGTGCAGGTCGGGCATACGCGTTATGACGAACAGATCGGCAATTTGGAAGAAATCAAATCATTGATTCAGAAAGACCTTCAGGATCACTGCGAAGCCTTAATTCGTCGGATCCCGGTAAATAACGATTTTATACAGCAGGAAATTTTGAAAACACAGAAAGAATTAACTCAACCGTTAATCCAGGCGCTTCAGACCGAAATTGGGAAATCGGCTTCGGTCAAAGAGACGGTTGTTATCTGGAAAGGCAAAACAATCAAGGTTACCGATGACAGCAAGAATTCTGTATCTGATATTCCTTAGTCTGATATTTGTTTCTCCGGCTTTCGGGGCGACGGACTGGGTGGCAAACGCCAATACCAAGATTGCTATGAAGTTCGAGGAAACTTCCGGCAATTATTTGGATTCTTCCTCCAATGTCAACAACGGCATCATTGAAGGCGGGGTCACGAGGGGCGCAGTTGGCAAATATGGTTCCCTGGCAGTTCGATTTACTCAAGTCAACAATGCCGCGGTCCGCATCAATTCTTCCACGTCTTTAAATAATATCGACCCCATAACGGTTTGTGTCTGGGCTAACAATAATAGCGACGGGGAAAATAGCGTCAATACTTCAGATGCGGGATATATCATCGAAAAGAACATTCGTTCTTGGGTCTTTGCACTAAAACAAACCAACAAATTAAGATGGCTGGTTCACTACTCCGGTGGCAACACGGCTTGGGACACGAGCAATGCGGTTGTCGGATATGGTTCATTCGAGCATTATGCAGTTGCGCACCAGAGGAGTGCGGGGGCCTCGCCTAAACCGGTTATGTATGTTAACGGAGTTTCAGTTAGTCTAACTTCACCTACGCCTTTTGGAACTATCGACAATGATTCCGGAACAAATATTTACATTGGCATTTCGACAACTGGCGGCGTCAACGAGGCCGATGCCATTTACGACGAACTTTTGGTTAACGCATCCATTCTGACGGCAACCGACATCAACGAAATCATGGAGTGCGGATTAGACGGCTTGCAGTGCGCCGGAGCAACGCATTCCAGTCGCGGTATTGGAAGAGGCGTAGCAAGGGGGATCGTGCGGTGAAGAAAGTTTTGTATGCCATTTTGATTTTGTTGATTGCCTTCTGCTCTCCAGCACACGCAATTGAGATTGTGCGGCAAAAAAACGTTGCCACCCGGATTGTTTTTCCAATCGTTGATGCCGATGGTGATATGGTCTCCGGCGCGGCTGGTCTGGACAGTGAAATCGATGAGTTTGCTGACGGCGCCAACCCCACTGGCTTTACCGATTGCACAAATGAGGCAACGGAAATCGGCACGACCGGAGTTTATTATCTGAACCTCACGGCCTCGGAAATGAACCAGGACTACTTGGTTCTGCAGGTCAAGACCTCCACAACCGGCGCCAAGACACAGATCATTTTAATTCGCACTCTCGTTGGAGATCCGCTGAATCTGGCCACGACGGATGATGGAGGGGCAATTAATGTCACCTCCGGAGCGGTTGATACAGTGGCCAGCGTCACCAACGACGTGGGTATCACTCAAGCGGGTGCGGATAAAGTATGGTCAACCACAACCAGAGCACTGACGGATAAAAACGGATTCCGGTTATCCGCAACGGGTGTTGATGATATCTGGGATGAATTGACCAGCGGACATACGAGCGCAGGCAGTTACGGGAAACTGTTAACGGACAATATCGACGCCGCGATTTCCAGTCGGTCGAACCATACGGCAGCGGATATATGGGCCGTAGGAACTCGTACCATTACCGGCGGAACCATCACGACCAATAATGACAAGACGGGCTACAGTTTAACGCAAAGTTTTCCCGCCAATTTTTCGTCCTTAGCCATCACCGCGGGTGGGGCAGTGACGGCCGGAACCGTAAACGATAAGTCAGGATATTTGCTTTCCGCATCTGGTGTGGATGCGATTTGGGATGAATTAACAACCGGCCATACGACTACGGGAAGCTACGGGAAACTGCTGACCGACAATATTGATGCGGCGATTTCGAGCCGGTCGACCTTCGCCGGTGGTGCGGTTGCCTCCGTCACCGGAAATGTCGGTGGAACGGTCAATGGATTGACAGCCACGGCCAAGGCCGATGTAGAAAATGCGGTCTGGGAAGCAGTTGCCTCGAGCCATAACAACGCCGGGACTATGGGGAGTAAGCTCAACTCAGCCGCATCGGCCGGAGATCCTTGGGACACTTCACTGCCGGGATCATATGGGGCGGGAACGGCTGGATATATTCTCGGAACCAATTTGAATGCGACCGTAAGCAGCCGGTCGACTTTAACCGCCGTGAATATTTGGGACACTGATCTTTCCAGCTATTCGACTGCAAATCTGGCCGGGACACTTCTTAAGGGTGCCGGTTCCGCAGGAGATCCTTGGTCAACGGCGATTCCAGGGGCGTATGGATCCGGGACAGCCGGGTACATTGTCGGCAACAACCTTGATGCGACAGTAGCCTCGAGGAGTTCTCACAGCGCTTCGGATGTTTGGGCGGTGGGAACGCGGACGATTACTGGCGGCACGGCAACCAGTGTCACCAACGGTGTCACCGTCACAACGAACAACGATAAAACCGGCTACAGTTTGACGCAGGTTTTCCCATCCAATTTTTCAGCCCTTACAATCGATGTCAGCGGCCGCATCGACCTTGGAAAATGGGTCGGCAATGCGCCGAACGCGCTCATCTTAGGGCGTGTCGATTCCAACGCCCAGGTCGTAGGCGATAAATCAGGATACAGTTTAACGCAAACATTTCCATCAAATTTTTCCAGTCTTGCCATCACAGCCGCTGGTGCGGTTACGGTCGGGACAAATAACGACAAAATCGGCTATTCGTTAACGACTGCACAGGAAGACGCAATCGTTGACAAGGTGTGGGACGAGTTAAGAAGCGCTCACGTTGTCAGCGGATCCTTCGGCCAGGGCATTGCTTCAGTGCAGGGCAATGTGACAGGCAGTGTCAACAGCGTTGCCACGGGAGTTACGGTTTCGATAAACAACGATAAAACTGGATACCGTCTAAGCACCTCGGGTGTAGATGATATCTGGGATGAACCCCAAAGCGGCCACACCGGCACGGGAACTTTCGGGGAATATTTGGATGCTCACATTTCATCTGTTACGGCGCCCACAGCGGCAACGGTCGCCAGTGCTGTCTGGGAAGAAACGTCAAATCATGTGACTGATGGCACAATGGGCAAAAAATTAAACGACGCCGCATTGGCGGGGAACCCATGGGAAGCGGCCGGTATTTGCGACGGTCTCACCGCTGGCCAGTGCTTAAGTTTTATCAAGGACTCAACGGACGGCGATAAAGAGGGATCCGACTACACCGGAATCGAAAAAACCATCCGGGCGCAGAGGTAAGTATGGATTACATCCAGGTCAATAAAACGCATACGGAAGTGATTGGCATTCCTGAATCGCAAAGCGGCCATGCCGTGACATTTCAAGTTTATAAGGCCAGTGACAATTCTTTGTTTGCCTCCGGTGCGGCAGTTTATGTCGGCGGCTTGAATTGGAAAATCAGTTTTACTCCGACTTCTCTGGATGTGTATGCCATCGACGTTTTTAATCAAGATTTGGATGTCACGTACTCAAGGAGTGTTCAGGCAGTCAGCAGTGTCACATTATCCCAGCCGGTTGAAGAGGAAGAAGAAACGCCGACAACCCAAGAACTGGTTGAGTTAATTGACAAAGCCATTGCGATGAGGTTGCGCGGCGGGGCCGTACAGTCCTATTCCATCGGCGGGCGCAATTTACAGTATATGACGCTGTCCGAACTTAGAAATCTGCGCGCTGAATTACTGAGTCAATTGGCCGCACAGAAAGGCGGCGGACGAAATTATGCAAAGTTTGTCGATCCAGACTAAAAAGACATTTTCGGATAGGGTGGATGATTTCATTGGGGTCTTTTCGCCTTATGCGGCGGCCAGGCGAAAGTATTTTCGTTTTTTGACAGGTTCACTTTTGGGCGCTTACCGGGGAGCGGATATCGGCCGTTTAAGAGGCTCTTGGATCCCGGGTGGAGGGTCAGCGGATTCTGATCTGCACCCGGACCTTTCCAAACTGCGGGAACGAAGCCGGGATTTGATTCGCAATGACGGCATTGCCTCAGGGGCAATCGATACCGTTATCACCAACATCATTGGATCAGGCATTCAGATGCAGAGCCGCATCGACAAAGATACGTTGGCCGTTAATGAAGAGATTGCCGATAAGCTTCAGAATCAGATCGAACACATCTGGGACCGATGGGTGCCCCATGCAGACGCCGGGAACAGGTTGAGCTTTTACGGGCTGGAGGAATTATCCGAACGGCAAAGGTTCATTAATGGAGAGTCAATCATCGTTCCGCTTCACATAACCAATTCAAAGAAAAAAAGACCGTATTCACTGGCATTGCAAACAATTGAATCCGACAGATTAGCCACGCCGAGCGATTTAACAGCTAACAAAAACGTTCGGGCCGGGGTGGAGGTCGGCGAGTACGGCGAGCCGGTTGCTTATTTCGTCCGCAAGAACCATCCGGGGGATTTTCTGTATGGCCGCCGGTACGGCAATTCCAGCGAAAACTTCGTCAAGTATCCAGCCTTAAACGATCTGGGTGATCCAAATGTTTTTCATTTGTACCATGTGAAACGTTCCGGGCAGACCCGCGGAGAACCGTTTTTCTCGCCCGTACTGAATATGTTCAAAGACCGCGTGGATTACATGGAAGCGGAGATCGTTGCCGCTCGGGTGGCGGCGTGTTTTGCGATCTTTATCAAGAAGACCAATTCTTACGAAGTCAGTCTGGCGAGGTCGAAATCCGAAAGCAACAAGCGTGTCGAGGAATTAAGCCCGGCGATGATTGAGTATTTGAACGAGAACGAGGAAATCCAGCCGTTTAATCCGAACCGTCCGGGCGGGACCTTCGGCATATTCATGGAGAGGGTCCTGCGCGACATATCCGCGGGGTTAAACATTCCCTACGAGATTCTGGCCAAGGATTTTTCAAGGTCGAATTATTCCAATACCCGGGCGGCACTGCTGGAAGCGCGCAGGTTTTTTATGATGCAACAGCGGTTCGTTTCGGAGAACCTTTGCCAGCATGTTCTGGTCATGCTTTTGGAGGAGGCTTATTTAAAAGGCGAACTCCCGATTCTGGATTTTTATCGCAACCGCGATGCTTACGTGCGGACCCGCTGGATTGCTCCGGGATGGCAGTGGGTGGACCCGGAAAACGAAGTCAAGGCTTCTGTAGATGCCGTGGACAACAACCTTTCGACTCTTGCAGAGGAGGCGGCCAGCCAAGGTCAGGACTGGGAAGAAAATCTGGAACAGCGCGCCCGGGAACTTAAAAAGATCAAAGATTTGGAACAGAAATACGGCATTGATATGAACGTCGATAAAGAAAAGAAACCGGAGAGAGTGACGGATGACAAAAAGCCGGAACCTCAAGGGCAAATCGCCCCGCAGGAAAACTAAAGTCCGAATGATATCGTTGATGAGGCCAGCATGCATGGAAATGGCCAGGCATATCGAAATCGAAATTTCAGAAAACGAGGATGACCATGAGCAAAATTTTAATCGAAGAAGACAGACTTGAAAAAGCTTTCGGAATCAAGGAAGGCAAATCCGGCATCGATCGGTCTTATGAAGACGACCATTACAAAGGCGTCATCAAAGGATTTGCCGTTATCACCAAAGGGTTTGTGAAAGACAAACGAGGATGGGCAATTGATGACATCACCATTGAGCAAACGGTCGCGGCCGGGAACATGGTTGCAGGTGGTGCTAAATCGCGTTTTGGCCATCCAAACATATGTAATGACGCATTTGGAAAACTTATCGGCAGGGCAAGGAACTTTCGAAAGGACGGTGATGTTGTCCGGGCAGATCTTTATTTAAATAAAACGGCATATGGAGCACCGGCGGGCAAGCTTGCTCAATATGTTTTGGATTTGGCAGAGAGTGATCCCGAAGCATTCGGGGCCTCTATCGTTCTTCAAGATTACGACTTGGAGTATGCGGTAGAAAAGAACGGTGCCCCCAAGAAAGACAAGGACGGTAAAGAACTCCCGCCCATGTTGAGGGTCAATTCTGTACTGGGGATTGATATGGTGGACGAACCCGCGGCCAACAACGGGATATTCAGCAAAATTAACCACCCGGGTCTTGAGCTCTCGGCCAAAGCCACGGAGTTTTTGAATAAACTTCTCGACAACCCCGATGCGCTGGAATTCGTGATCGCTTTCTTGGAAAGATACCGGGTCAATCGGGCTGACATAGATGAGGTTAAAGTACAACCCAAACAGGTTTCAAATCAGAAGGAGGAGAAAGGGATGGAGATAAAAGAGCTAACGGTAGAGGAGCTGAAAAAGGAACGGCCGGACATGGTTTCGGTTTTGCAAAGCGAAATCGTCAAGGATGAACGGTCCCGGTGTTCCGCCATTGTCAAGGCGGCAAGCAAAGAGTTTGCCAGCATGGGGATGGAGGCCATCGTTGAGGAGGCCATCGATAACGGCAAGACCGTGGATGCGGCCTTGGCGGCCATGCGGGGGAAGCGTCTTGAGGACTTGAAGCAGAACGCCAACAAGACTCCAGGCGCCGACAAAGGCGATCCGGAAAAGAAAAAGAGCCACTTGGAGGTTGCAAAGGAGTATCAAAGGGAGCATAAGTGCAGTCTTCAGGAAGCTCTTAGCCTGACGGCTGAACCAAGGGAAAAGTAAATCATCAAAAAGTTTGACCTTTAAAACATAGGAGGGATTACATGTCACAGGAAAATTTGGGATCAAAATCTTTCGTTGCCGGTGAGGATTTGGAAGCGTACCGCCGCGTCAAGCTTACCGGCGGGAACGTCGTCTACGCCGATGCCGGAGAAGAGTTTATCGGCGTTACCGGACATAAGGCCGTAAGTGGAGAGCAGGTCACGGTCAATTTAAGGTCGGCGTCACGGACCTACAAGATGGTAGCCGCGGGCGCCATCACTGCCGGGAATACGATTTACGGCGCCAACGACGGCAAGGTGCAAGCCTCGGCGTCCGGTGTTGCCCAGGGCGTGGCCATTGAAGCGGCCACAGCGGATGGAGACATCATTGAGTGTTTCCAAAATAACGGCGCGGCTGGCGCCATCGATGGAGCATCCACCGCCATCGGAGATCCGGCCGCCAACGGAGCCGTTCCTGTTGTTTTTGCCAAACAGGGAATCACCGATGCGACCACATCCCCGGTAATCGTAACGGCACCGTATAAATTCCGGATCATCGATTGGTGGATCATTTCCCGGGATACGACAGCGGCCAACGTCAAATTGATCAACGTCAGCACGGACGCGTCGGCTGTCAAAGCCAAAGGAACGACCAACGATGCCATCGTCCGTGGCGGGGACATCATCAACGCTCAAAAGGACGTGGCCGCTGGCAACGCCTTAAAAGTCAACGCCAGCGCGGCCGCGGCTTTCGACATTTTTGTTGCGGCGATCAAAGTCAGCTAAAAAATTAATCATTTAAAATTGGAGGGACCTTAACATGCCAGTCGATCAAGTAGGAATAAGAGCAACGCCGCGGTTGGATTTAGGCGCGGCGTTGGAGGAGTACGTGCAGAATGCCGGTGATTTTATCGGGACGAAATTGTTTCCGATTTTCAAAACACCGCAAAAAGCCGCTAACTTTTCCGCTATAACGCGAGAAAGTTTGACGCAGACACCAGACACCAAACGCGCGCCCAACGGGAAATATAACCGTGGAAGTATCGGGGCAAAGGACGTCGGATACAGCTGTGAGGAAAACGGTTTTGAAATGCCGCTGGATGACGGCGAACGGAAGAATTACGCCAAGGATTTTGATGCGGAGCTGGCCGTTTCTAAAGCAGCCATGAACATCGTTCTGCGAGGGCAGGAATCTCGCATTGCCGCGGCCGCGATAAATACGTCCGTATTCACCGGGGCGGCTCTTTTGACGGACGTGTCCGGAACCAATCCTTGGAACGATCCTGCCAAGGACATCATCAAAACCATAAGGGATGGAAAAGCAAAAATCAGAACGAACTGCGGCATGTTGCCCAACATGCTTTTGATGAGTTATACGAACCTCAATTTGTGTTTGGGCAATAACGGCATCAAAGATGCCATCAAGTACACCGCACGGCCGACAGAGGCTGAAATTATCAATGCCTTAAAAGACCTTTTCGGTGTTCCCAATATTCTTATCGGCAATGCCATCAAAAACAGTGCCAAGGAGGGGCAGGTGTTTTCTGGGGCTGATATCTGGAGCTCGACTTATGTCTTATTAGCGATATCTGCTCAGGACGGCCAGGATCCAACACAACCTTCTCTGGGCAGAACGTTTTTATGGGCGAATGACAGTCCGGAGAATGTGATGGTTGAGCAATACCGTGATGAGTCCATTCGTTCCGATGTTTTCCGTTCACGCCAGCATACAGATGAGCTGTTGCTTGATAAGTATTTCGGGCATCTTTTAAAAGT
>CAZUJQ010000085.1:0-10428 GCA_964620805.1 uncultured Planctomycetales bacterium
TTTATCCCACTTATCGTCGAGAGGATATCCCTATTTCACTTTTTTCAGCAGACCCGGAAATCCCTTGAAGCAAACAAGGGATTTTTTTATTTGTGTGATATAATGGTGCCCTATGTCTCAACGCTTCCTCAGGATTTACAAGGCCCTCGACATTCAGGAGATAAGAGAACATCTTTTAATCGGGGGAGACCTTTTTGGTCAGTGCGCCCACTGTCAAACCATCGGCTTGAAGCTCGAGGTCCATCAATGCCCTCAGTGCCACAAGGAGTTCAAATACATCGCGTTTAAAAACATCAAAGACCATTTGCCTAAGCTTCACAGGCTTTTCAGCGAGCGTCCCGAGATCGTTATCGTAGATTATGAGGATTTTAAAAGGTTGAGCGGCGCCCTCAGGGCCGAAGAGTTTTTGAAATGATCAACAAAGCTAGGCTGATTGCCTTAACCCAAAAAGTCATTCAGTTCGATTCCCAGAACCCTCCCGGCAAGGAAGCGGCCTTGGCCCGCTTCATCAAGAAAGACCTTGAGTCTTTGGGATTGAAAGTCCAAAGTTACAGCTTTCAAAAGAATCGTCCCAATATTGTCGGGACGCTGCGGGGAAATCTTCCCAGGCGACGCGCCGCCCGGGAGGCGGTTTTGATCACGCCGCATATCGACACGGTTCCGCTCGGAAGGGGATGGCGCTTTGATCCTCTAGGAGGCAAGATTCATCAGGGCAAGATTTACGGCCGGGGGGCCAGCGATGATAAAGGGAATCTGGCCTGCTCTCTGGAAGTGATCCGCAGCCTCGTGGAAGACAAGGTCTTTTTAAGAAAAGACATCATTCTGGCAGCCACCGTTGATGAAGAAACCGGAAGCCATTTCGGGATCCTTCCGCTTTTAGCCAGAGGGATTCTGCGCCCCCAAGCCGCCCTCATTTTGGATTCCGATGCCTTCGATCTCATCATTGCCCAGAAAGGATTGATCCATTGCCGGGTTCAGATCTTTGGGAAAAAAGCCCATGCGGCCTATCATTGGTTGGGCACCAATGCCATCGAGCAGGCCGCCGAGATCATCCAGAGGCTTAAACAACGCCAGTTCCCCTATAAAAGGCATCCTCTTTTAAGAGGGCCCACGAAGAATATCGGCACAATCCAGGGCGGCGATAAGGTCAATATGGTGGCGGATTTTTGCGAGTTTGCGTTGGATCTGCGGTATTTACCGGGGATGGATTCTCAAAAGGTCCTGAGAGAGGTAAAGGGGATCATCCGTCAGGCCACCTCGAAGTTTAGAATCGTGATCGACGATTTGCAGCACCCTTATGAAATTGATCGTCACCATCCCTTTGTTGAAACTTACCTTCACACGGCCCGGAAGATGGGTTATTCCGCAAGCCTCAAAGGCAGCGAAGGCGCCACGGTGATGACGTTTTTTAAGAAATACGGTATCCCGGCCTTTGCCGCCGGCTGCGCTTCCCGGGGCACGGCCCATACCACGGATGAATACGTGTCCATCGAAAATCTTTACCGGGGGGCCAAGCTCTTGGAAGTCTTTTTGAAAGAATACGATCAAAAATAAGACGATAAAACGGTTTGTGAGCGTTGTCTTCCCTTTACTGGTTTTGCTGTGGTACGCGGCGCCTTCGATTTCTGCCGAGGGAAGAAAAGAGCCCCTCTTTCTTAAAGGAGAGAAGATCAGCTATGCCATCAAAAAGCTGGGGGTCAAGGGCGGTGAGGCCGAATTGATCTTTGGCGGGCTGACCAAAATCCAAAATAAGGACGCGTATCTTCTGACCTTCACGGCCAAGGCCCTCAATTTCTTCGATCAAGAGAAAATCTATATGGATCCGGTCAGTTTTTACCCTCTGCGAATCGAACGGGATTTGAATCTCTGGGGAAAAAAAGAAAAGATCACGGAGGAGTATCAGGCTAATGGGAGAATCGTTAAGATCACCAAAAGAGCTAAGGGAAAGACGACCCAGCAGACCATTGCTAAAGAAACTCGCCTGGATAATATTTACAGCTTCCTTTATCGTTACCGGCGTTTGGGACAATTCCGGGTCGGCGATTCTTTCACGATGCATCTGCCAACCCAGGATCTAAAGTTTCATCTTCAAAAGATTGTTAAGGTCAAGGCCGCTGGTCAGACGTATGATTCCTTTTATCTTAAAAGCGAGCCGGCCCGTTACGAGGTGTGGTTTGATGCCGGGGCTAAAAAGATCCCTTTGAAGATCAACGGCGCGATTGGGTTGGGGGATACACTGATGGTGATGGTGGAGTATGAGGAGCAAGGGAATAGCCAATAAGGTTACGGATGTTGCCCATTATGATGGAGCGAAATCTTTGATGACCACACAACCCGATCAATACGGCCATTTCGGTGAGTTTGGGGGCAGATTCGTCCCGGAAACCCTGATGGCGGCCCTGGACGACTTGACTAAGGCATTTTTTCTCCTTAAAAAGGAAAAAAAATTTCAAGAAGAATTCCGCTTCTATCTTAAAGAATACGCCGGCCGACCGACGAATCTTTACCATGCCAAACGCTTAGGCAGCCGTTTCAAGCGCCTCAAGGTCTATCTCAAAAGAGAGGACCTGTTGCATACAGGGGCTCACAAGATCAATAATACGTTAGGTCAGATTCTTTTGGCCAGACGGATGGGAAAGATGCGCATTATCGCCGAGACCGGGGCCGGCCAGCACGGCGTGGCTGTGGCTTGTGTGGCGGCTTTGTTTGCCAGGAGATGCGTTATCTACATGGGATCGGAAGACATGACCCGTCAATCTTTGAATGTTTTCCGGATGCGCTTGCTGGGTGCGCAGGTGATCCCGGTCGCGAGTGGCTCCCAGACGCTTAAAGATGCCATGAATGAGGCGATCCGCGATTGGGTGACAAATGTCTCCAATACCTTTTATTTGATCGGCTCCGTGGCGGGCCCTCATCCTTATCCGGTTATGGTCAGGGATTTTCAAGCGGTGATCGGCCGGGAGGCCCGGCGGCAGTTTTATTCCAAAGAACACACTCTTCCGGATTATCTGGTGGCGTGCGTGGGCGGCGGCAGCAATGCCATGGGATTGTTTCATCCCTTCTACGGGGATCGACAGGTTCAAATGATCGGTGTGGAGGCCGCGGGAGGCGGCCTTGCGACCCAACGCCACGCGGCGGCCTTAAACGCGGGCACGGTCGGCGTGCTGCACGGCAGCAAAAGTCATCTGCTCCAGGATGATGATGGTCAGGTGAGGGTTGCGCATTCTATCGCCGCTGGTCTGGATTATCCGGGAGTGGGCCCGGAACACGCTTACTATAAGAAGATCGGACGAGCCCAATATGTGACAGTGACCGATCAAGAAGCCATCAAAGGCCTGCAGCTTTTATCCGAGACCGAAGGCATTATCCCTGCGTTGGAGACAGCCCACGCGATCGGGTATTTAGAGAAATTGGATCGCCGGCTGAGGAAAGGAAAAAAGACGGTGATCGTTTGTCTGTCCGGGCGGGGTGATAAGGATGTAGGGGCATTGAGGGATGTTATTAAACAATAATGAATTCTTCAACGCAGATTTTCGTAGATCTAACGCAGATGGTCGCGGATTGCTCAATGAAAAAATCTGCGACCATCTGCGTGTAATCCGCGATTATCCGCGTTAAATTCCAATTTAATCCAGTTTGCCTGTAGTCTTATTCAGATGCCCAACCGAATTATCCAAAAATTTACTGACCTACGCGCGCAAAAGAAGAAGGCCTTCATCGCCTTCCTCACGGCCGGTGATCCTGACCTCAAAACCACCGAAGAGCTGGTTCTTGCCTTTGAGAATGCCGGGGTTGACATCGTGGAGCTGGGAGTCCCTTTTTCGGATCCTCTGGCGGACGGTCCCACCATCCAGGCCTCTTCCCAAAGGGCTTTGAAGCACCGCGTGACCATGATGAAGATTTTAGAGACCGTGCACAGCATCCGAAGAAAATCGGAAATCCCGATCGCCCTGATGACGTATTATAATCCGGTGTTTCATTTCACGGAGAAGCGGTTTGTGGTCGAGGCCAAACAAAAGGGAGTGGACGGGGTCATCATTCCGGATCTGCCACCGGAGGAGGCAACGGGTTTGATCCAATTCGCCAAACAAAACGATCTGGCCACGATCTTTTTCCTTTCCCCCACGACCACCCCGAATCGCATGAAAGAAATTGTTGCGGCCTCAACCGGATTCATCTATTATGTGTCACTTACGGGGGTCACCGGTGCCAGGGGCCAACTTCCCAAAGGCATTTTTCAGAATGTGAAAGTGGCCAAAGCCCAAACCGACAAACCGATTTGCGTCGGGTTCGGGGTGTCTTCCCGGGCGCACGTGAGAAATATCCTTGCCGTTGCCGATGGCGTTATCGTAGGGAGCGCGATTATTGACCAAATCGTCAAAAACACCGACCGCAAAAATTTGGAAGAAAAGATTACAAAGTTTGTCAGGAGATTGTCGAATGTATCAAAAGACCGTTTTATCTAATCAATTGACCGTCGTCACCAATCCCCTCAAAGACCGGGACAGTGTCTCCCTCGGCATCTGGATCGGGACCGGCGGCCGTTATGAAAGCGATGAAATCAAAGGGGCGGCCCATTTTCTTGAGCACATTCTTTTTAAAGGTAGCCCAAAATACTCTTGCGAACAAATCAAGGAGCTGATTGAAGGCGTGGGTGGCACGCTCAATGCCTTTACAACCGAGGAGATGACCTGCGCCTTGGCCAAGATCCCCTTCCGGCATTTAAAGCGGACCTTCGATATTCTGGCGGATATGGTCTTGTTTCCCTTGATCGATAAAAAGGATGTGGAAAAAGAACGCACCGTGATTCTGGAAGAAATCAAGATGTACCACGATTTGCCCCAGTATTATGTTTTGGACCTCCTGGATGAGTTGATATGGCCAAATCACCCCTTAGGAAAAAGCCTGGTGGGGACATTGGAATCCATTGGCCGGATGAGCCAGGAGAATCTGCTAGGATTTCATCAAAGCCATTATTTCCCAGGGAATATGGTGATTTCGGCCTGCGGGCGATTGGATCACGCGGATTTTGTAAATTTAGCTAAAAGAAAATTGAAGCAGGCTGTCGCTGTTGCGAAAAAGGTTTTCCTAAAAGCCCCAGACACCCCCCCCAAAGCCCAGGCAAAGTTTTTTAGAAAGCAGACCGAGCAGATGCATCTGGCCATGGGCGTCGTGGGGCTCCCTTACGACCACCCGGATAAATATGCCTTAAGCCTCTTGAACATTATCCTGGGCGGCAACATGTCCAGCCGGTTATTTGATGAGCTTCGAGAAAAGCAGGGACTGGCCTATTCCATATCGAGTTCCCTAAAGTGTTTAAAAGACACGGGGATTTTTATGATCCGCGCCGGCGTTGACAATCAAAAGATCTTGGATGCGATTGATCTGATTTTGAAAGAGCTTAAGACCATCCGCCAAGAAGGGACGAATAAGGATGAGTTTACCCGGGCCAAGGATTACTTTCTAGGCCAATTTTTGTTAGGTCTTGAGGACACGCTTGATCACATGCTGTGGATGGGGGAAAGCACCGTCACCTTAGGCCGGGTGCGTACGCTTAAGGAAATCATCAGCGAGGTCAAGAAAGTTAAGATCGATGATATTCAACGGGTGGCCAGCGATATTTTAAGGGATGAACGCTTCAATTTGGCTCTCATCGGGCCCCTTCAAGAAGGGCAGAAAAAAGAGATTCATGCGATGCTATCAGCCTAAGAGGCACGAATGTATTGACAAATAAGTTCATATCCGTTAGACTTTGTACTGCTTTCATACCATTTTTTTTGTTAACGCCAGCTTCGTCTTGTCGAAAAAGATTCTCATCTGGGGAAAATGAATTCAAAGCAAAGGAGGTGAAAAAAACTTTCTCCCGCGGAATTCAAGAGTCAAGCTAGGTTTAGTTTTAAGAAAGAATCAAGGCGTCATCATTCATCACACCATTTGAGGAGAAAAACAATGCCAGAAGCAATGTCAGAAATCGAATTTTTTGATGTCAAGTCGAAATCGAAATTCAAGACTACGGATTTTACAGTGAAAGAAAAAGGGGGACGATTTTTTGCGGTGGCAAAAGCCAAGAGCGGCCCGCATGAGTGCTGGAGAGTTTTATCCAAGGATCAAGCCGCCAAATTGAAGAAATAACAAGGACTAAACAGCGATTGTAAAAACCCGGCTAACTTCAAAAAAGACAGCCCAGCTCGTCGCAGGGTTGGCCGCTGATAAAAAGGCGCAGGATGTTGTGATTCTAGATATGCGCAAGGTGACCAATTTCTGCGATTATTTTGTTGTCTGTTCAGGCACCTCAGATCGTCAGGGCCAAAGCATTGCCCAGGCCATTGAAGACGGACTGCAAAAAAAGGATATCCGTGTCCGCCTGAAGGAAGGATTTCAATCCTCCACGTGGATCATTTTGGATATTGGGGATGTTGTCATCCACATTTTTGAAGCTCAGGCCCGCGAATTTTATGGTCTTGAGTATCTCTGGCAGGATGCCACGAAAGTCAATTGGAAGAAAGTTGCCCGATCTTAAAAGCCAGCTATTGCAGCTTATCGAGAAATCCCTTCGGGACGTTCCCGAAAGCTCTTCCTTATCCCTTCCCCTTAGTCTAGAAATTCCACCGGATAAAAAATATGGCGATTATTCCTGCAATATCGCCTTGCGCTTGGCCAGCCTTCTTAAAAAGGATCCCTGGGATATAGCAAGCCATATCCGAGATACGTTAGGGATCGCACTACAGTCCAGCCCGCTGGAAAGAAGAATTAAGGCCATCCAAATTGTTAAACCGGGGTTTATCAATTTTTATTTGGATTCTTTGGCCATGGGTGACGTTCTGGAAGAAATCCTCGCTCAAGGAAAGGACTATGGAAAATCCAGCCTGGGGAAGGGTCAGAAAATCCAGATCGAATTTGTCAGTGCCAATCCCACCGGGCCTTTGAGCGTGGCCCATGGCCGTCAGGCTGCCGTGGGGGACGCCCTGGGCAACATCTTGAGCCTTCTCGGCTATAAAGTCCAAAAGGAATATTATGTCAATGACGAAGGGAATCAAATTGATCTCTTGGGACACTCCATCGCCTTAAGAGCTCGGGAAATTCTCGGTGAGGCCATTTCTTTCCCTGAGGAAGGGTATCAAGGCGATTATGTCCGGGAGATCGCCAAGACCTTTCTTGACCGCCGGCGCATTGAAAAGCTATCCCAGTTGAATCAAATCAAAGACTCAACGATCTACCGGCAATTCGGTGTGGATTATCTGTTGGATGTCATCAAAAAAGAGCTCGAAGCCTTCGGGGTGCGCTTTGATTCCTGGAGTCATCAATCCAAGATCGCGACACCCCAAACCATAGAGGAGATTTTGAAATCCTTAAGGCAAAAAGGACGACTCTACGATCACGAAGGCGCTGTGTGGTTTCAATCGAGCGCCTTGGGCGATGATAAAGACCGGGTGGTCAAGAAGAATGACGGCAGTTTCACCTACCTGACCGCGGATATCGTTTACCACAAAAACAAGTTTGAAAGGGGCTTTACCAGGCTGATCGATATCTGGGGCCCGGACCATCATGGGTATATTCCCCGGCTCAAGGCCGCTGTCCAGGCGCTGGGGTACGATCCAGAGGCCCTTAAGATTTTGATTGTCCAGCTGGCCACGATCTTCAGAGAAGGGAAACCCCTATCCATGTCCACCCGCCGGGGTCAATACATCCGTTTGAAAGAGGTGATGGAAGAGGTCGGCAAAGACGCGGGCCGATTTTTCTTTTTGATGCGCCGCATCAAGGCGCATCTGGAATTCGATCTGGAGCTGGCCAAAAAACAGTCTCCCGAGAACCCTGTTTATTATATTCAATATGCCCACGCGCGGATCCACAGCATCTTGAAGCTTGCCAAAGAATCCCGGCTTTCTCTGAAGAAATCCGGGTTTGATTCCTTAAAAGAAGAGGAGGAATTGGGCCTCATCAAAAAGCTAGGTCAATTCCCCGAGCTTTTGATCATTTGCCATAATCAGCTTGATCCATTTTTGCTGACGAGCCATCTGCAGGAGGTCGCGACCCTCTTTCATAAGTTCTACGACCGGCACAGGGTGGTGGACGAATTGAAGCCGGATTTGTCGAGGGAGCGCCTCGCCTTGATTGAGGCCACGCGCGTTGTCCTGATTAATGGTCTGACGCTCTTAGGGCTGAGCGCGCCGGAGAAGATGTGAACCATGCAAAAACGCTGGAATATCAAAACACCTCATCCCAGGCTCCAAGTCGCTTTAAGCAATGCCTTAAACATTCATCCGTTGGTAGCGCAGCTTCTGATTAACCGGGGCATTGAGACCTCCCAACAGGCCGAGGATTTCTTGACGTGCAGCTTGAAAAGACTCCATGATCCTTTCTTGTTAAGAGACATGGACCGGGCGGTCGTGCGCATCCAGCAGGCCAAAGACAAGAACGAGCTGGTCTTGATCTTTGGAGATTATGACGTGGATGGCGTGACCTCTTCGGTGGTGTTAAAAAATATTCTTAAGAAATTGGGGATACAGGCCATTCATTACATTCCGCATCGAATCAACGAAGGATACGGCCTCAATCCCAGCATCGTGGAGCATGTCCAAAGACACGGCGTCCGGCTTTTGATCACCGTAGACTGCGGCATCGGTGCGTTTCGGGAGGTCGAGGCCTTAAATCAAGCCGGTGTGGATGTCATTATTTTCGATCACCATGAGCCCAGCGGAACTCCGGATCCTGCCCGCACCGATGGGCTTCTTCCCCGGGCCGTTGCGATTGTTGACCCCAAGCGCCGCGATTGTTCCTACCCTTTTAAGGGGCTCGCGTCCGTGGGTTTGATGGCCAAACTCCATCAGGCCTTAACCGGGGACATCGGAGAAGACTGCTGGGATCTGGTGGCGATCGGCACCATTGCGGACGTCGCGGAGTTGACCGGTGAGAACCGGATCTTTGTGAAAAATGGGCTTCCGAAAATCCATCAAACCCAAAACCACGGCTTAAAAGCCCTGCTGGAGATGGCGAGAATAAAAGGCAAGAAAAAGATCCTGCCTTCCTATGTGGGATTTATTTTAGGGCCACGGATCAACGCCACCGGCCGGATGGGATCGGCTTTGGACTCCTTGGAGCTCCTGTTAAGCGAAGATCCCGAGCGGGCCTTAAGCCTGGCCAAAAGTTTAGAAGAGTATAATACCTCTCGTCAGAAGATCCAGAATGACATTATTGAGGAGGCCGTCAGCCTGGTGGAAAGAGAGGTCAACTTTAATGACCATAAGGTGATTGTGTTGAACAAAGAGGGCTGGCACAAAGGTGTTTTAGGCATTGTGGCAGCCCGGATTATGGAAAAATATAATCGGCCCTCCATTGTCATTTCTACGGAATTGGGTATAGGAATGGGATCGGCCCGCTCCATTGACGGGTTTCATATCTTTGAAGCCCTGCGGCATTGCGCCTACCATTTGGAGAATTTCGGCGGACACCGACGCGCGGCAGGATTGACGTTGAAAGAGGGGAACATTGAATCTTTCCGCCAATCGATCAACGCGTTTGCCCGACAACAGATGCGGCCCGAAGATCTGATCCCCAGCCTGGAGCTGGACGCCGAGATCCCCTTATCGATGGTCGATTTGAATTTGGCCAAGGCGATAGAGTCTTTGGAGCCTTATGGAGAGGGCAACCGGCCGCCGTTGTTCTGCTCGAGGCGGCTGGTGGTGAAAACACCTGCGCAGATCTTGGGACGGGACACCTTAAAATTCTGGGTGACGGATGGAGAAAAGATTTTGGCGGCCATAGGCTTTGGGATGGGGGATTTTCGGGATTTGGTCAAGCCGGGAGGGAAGGTGGATTTGGCTTATCAGATTTTCATTGATGACTGGGAAAAGGAGCCTACGGTTTCGCTGAAGCTCAAAGACCTCAAACCAAGCCCCTGACGCTGAAGTTGAAGGATGTAAAAATATAAAAATGATAAAAAATCTACTGAAATACACATGCGTTTTATTAATTCTAATCTTGGGATATATAATCCTTGGGATGGTGTCGCCTTTTTTTCCTCCATTCTTAAGGGATGCAATTATCAGCTTTGGAGATTTACTTCTAAATGATAATACTCGGTGGGCTCCCTCAAAGCCCGTTTTTTACTATTTGGATGCAAACAAGGATTTAAAACAAACCAATTTAAACGCATCAGAACAGCGTCTCCTCGCCCCAGGACCATTCGAAAGTGGCTTTCAGTTGTCTCCCAATCAGGAAAGCATTGTATTGGCAAGAAGGGATAATAAGTGGGTAGACCGAAAAGTTCTTTTACTTAAGACAGAGAATTCTAAAGAGACGGTTATTATTCCATACCGGAAAGCAAATCGATGGGATGACACTCTTATCAATTTTTCATCAATCTTTCTTAGGTGCTTGAGTTTGGCAAAATTTTCACGGTACGAGTTTAAATTTTACAATTGATTGAGC
>CAZUJQ010000086.1:0-10300 GCA_964620805.1 uncultured Planctomycetales bacterium
ATCTTCCTTGCCTTGGATCACCTGGCTTAAATTGCCAATGATCGACCTCATCTGACCGCTGATTTTATCTAGGGACAAGTTCATTTTACTTTCACAAAATAACATATATCAGTTTTAATGTAAATATAATAAGTTTAATGTACAGGCGTGGGAAAAAATATAAAAAAAGTCATGGCAAATAAGTCAGCCGTAGCTGAACGGGAAACCAATTCAGGAAGGCGGATAAGAAGTGTTGTGGACGTAAAGTTTTGGGAATTAATCCTGGTTGTGCTTATAGTCGGTTTGTTGTATAATTCATCATCCTCGATTTCCCCTCGAAGCAACAGCTCCTAAAAATGGGGGGAAAATGAACCAACCAAGCAAATTCAGAAATCCCATCTGTCAGTGGCCTACCGAAGACCGTCCGCGTGAAAAATTAGCCAAATATGGGGAACACCGATTAAGTAATTCCGAATTACTAGCGATTCTTCTTCGCACCGGAACCCGAGGGCGGAGTGCGGTTGATTTGGCTCGTCAAATCTTAGAAAAGTTCAAAACTTTTCGTAATATGAGCCACACGGATATCCGTGCCTGGCAGGAATTGAAAGGTTTGGGGGCTGCCAAAATCGCCCAGATCAAAGCCGCTATCGAGATCGGCCGTCGTTTCCGCGAAGAGGAAACGCGTGAAATTTCTGCGCAAATCAAATCTTCGCAGGACATCGTTGATATCCTTATGCCTCGCATGCGGGATTTGAAAATCGAGGTTTTTAAAGTTGTGTTTTTGGATTCCCAGAACCGCCTGATTGATATTGTGGAATCCTCCACGGGCACCATCGATTATACGAGTCCCATTATCCGGGAAATTTTTCATAAGGCCTTACAGCTTTTTGCTACCTCCATTATCTGTGCTCATAATCATCCCTCAGGCATTGTGACTCCCAGTCCCGAGGACATGGCCTTTACACGTAGACTTCAAGATGCGGCCAAAATCATTCAGATAAAATTCCTTGACCACATCATCATCGGCGACAATCAGTATTACAGTTTTATGGATAAGGGGAAAATGTAAAAATGAATTTGTTATCTATAGCATTCAATGCTATACTATAAAAGAAAGGTTAGATGCGTTATTTCTTAAACAGGTTTTTTCAGCGCTATATGAAATTCTATGATTTTTCAGAAGAAGACATACAGCAAGTTATTAGAGATATTCATGAGGGGAGAGGAATTTCACTTGGACAACATCTCTACAAAATTAGGGCCTCTGCAAAAGGTCAGGGGAAAAGAGGGGGTTTTAGAATTATTTTCTTTTGGAAGATGGAAAAGCATGTGATCTTCTGTCATTTGTTTAGCAAAAGTGATAAGGACAATTTAAATTATAAGGAAATGAAAGCCCTCCATACTCTAGCCCAAGAATATGAAACATTGACAGAGACAGATATTGAAAACATGCTAACCTATGAAAGATTAAAGGAGGTTATTTATGATCAAACAAAGGGAAACATCCAGCATTATGGAAATGGTTGAAGAAAGCTTATTAGATATCGCCAAAGTCAAAGACATCAGTGTCTCCTTGGAAAAATTCAATAAGCTCAAATATTCCTCACCGCGGCCTTATAAGCCTCAGGATATCCGCCGGCTGCGCAAAAGATTGCATATCAGTCAATCCGTTTTAGCCTGCCTTCTGAATACCAAACTCAGTACCGTTCAGAAATGGGAACGCGGTGTTAATGTCCCCAACGGCCCTGCCAATCGGCTTTTGCAGATCCTCGAGACAAAAGGCCCCCAGGCCTTTGTCGCTCCTTCCTGCAGATAAACTCGCAAAAGCGAAGGAATTACCTACCTGCCAACTAGAAATTTCCTTACGGAAGAAAGTCCTCTGGTTTCTTTTTATAAATTTTGGCTATTTCTTTAAGTTGGATGACATCAACGCGGCGCTGGCCGGCTTCCAGCTTGGAGATATAAGACTGGGTAGTGCCCAATAACTGGGCGGCTTGAGTTTGGTCGAGCCCCGCTTCTTCGCGGGCCTTTTTTAATTTTTTCACTAGGACCTTTTGTTCCCTCGTGTAAATCGCCTTTTTCATCTTGACCCATCATATATGCCATAGTAGAATATTCCAAAATGGAATACATGTAGTAAACCCTTCTTAAGAGCTTATGCCGACGGTTTCTGGGGATCATCGGCTCGTTCAACTTCTTCTAAAACTGTCCTATATGCCAGAGTCCTTAATCGAACAGCTTCCCAAGATTGTTGCCGAAGGAAAAAAGGAAGCGGAGATTATTTTAGAGCGACTGTCTAACGGCAGTAAGATAGCTCTTCAGACAAACGAATACGTTTTGCCGTCCAAAGAGCAGTCCGGTCTTTTTCGGGGACAAGTTAAAGAGTTGCAAAAGAATGATTGGCTTAATCGCTTGATCTACGGCGACAATCTTTTGGTTATGCAGGCACTTTTGGCTGGAGATGAGTCATCCGGCCTTACTTCGATGCGAGGGAAGATCGACCTTATCTACATCGACCCACCGTTTGATTCCAAAGCAGATTACCGAACAAAAGTAAGCCTTCCTAATTTGGATTTGGAACAAAAACCCACCGTTATCGAGCAATTTGCCTATTCGGATACTTGGAAGGATGGAACTGTAAGTTATTTAAAAATGCTCTATCCCAGATTAGTTTTGATGAGAGAGCTATTGTCGGATCAAGGTTCGATTTATGTGCATATTGATTGGCATGTGGGGCATTATGTGAAATTAATGATAGACCAAATTTTTGGGAAGGAGAATTTTATAAATGAAGTTGTTTGGGCATATGAAGGGCCGCAATCGCCAAGTCCCCTGAAGTTTGCTTCAAAACATGATACTATTTTGAGATATGCAAAAAGTTTTAACTCATGTTGGTCAGGCGAATTGTATAGATTTGATAAGGAATTGTTAGTTGGAAATAAATACAAAAGGGATGAGACTGGAAAATATTATTACGATATTCCAAAAGGAGATTACACTGAAAATAGCATAAAAAGGTTAGAATCGGAAGGGAGAGTAATAAGAACAAGTGGTGGCAAAGTAAGAATTAAGATATTTTTAGAAGTCTCTGATGATGGTAAATTTTTGTTAAAAAGAAAAAAAATTCCCGATGTCTGGGATGATATATCTTCGCTTGGATTAGCAGCGGGTAGCAGGGAAAAAGTGAATTATGATACCCAGAAACCAGAAAAATTGCTTGAGAGAATTATAAATGCATCTTCTCCTGAGAGAGGATTAGTTGCAGATTTTTTCGCTGGTTCTGGCACAACCGGTGCTGTTGCTGAGAAGCTCGGTCGCCGCTGGATTATGGCCGACATCGGAAAGCCCGCCTGTATGGTTATGCGTAAACGCCTCATCGATCAAGAGGCCAAACCATTTTTATATCAGTCTATCGGGGATTATCAAAAGGAACAGTTTGAAAAGAGTGGATTTAGGCGTATCAGTGATTTGGCGCATGTTGTTTTGAGTCTATATGGAGCTATTCCGTTCTCAAACGTTGATCCTGTCCATCGCAATTTAGGTCAGCTGAAACAAAGTAAGACATTAGTCTTTGTCGATTCTCCGTCAAAGCTAACCGGTTATGCGACGCTAAAGCGGGCTCAGGAATTGCGCAGCTCTTTCATGGGTGGCTGGGAAAAAGTAGTTGTATTGGGCTGGAATTTTGTGACAAATATCGGCCAGATTGTCGCTAACCTTAACGACCCGCGGTTGGAAGTTTTGGTTATTCCACCGGATTTGTTAGATAAGCTTAAAACAAAATCTTCGTATCAAAATCTTATCAAAAGCGGAAAGATTCGTTTTTCATCCTTACAGTATTTGACGGTCAAACCCGTTAAAGTTACAGCCACAGAAAATGGCACACAAGAACTAAAAATCGAATTGGATAATTACATTTTATTATCGCCGGACGCACTGCCTTTGGAAGAGGAGGATAAGGAAAAATTGCAGGAGTTTGTTGCTAAGGATCCTTTAGCCTTGATTGAATATTGGAGCATTGACCCGGATTATGACGGAGAGGTTTTTAGAAGCAAATGGCAGGATTACCGTGGTAACACAGAAAATGACGACGATCCCTTTAGAGTCGTTAAAAGCACTGTTTTGAAAGTTGCTACGGTTAAAGGTAAGCGCAAAGTCTGCGTCAAGGCTGTTGATGTCTTTGGTTTCGAGAGTGCGGTTGTTCAGGAGATTGGTTAATGCCTTCCCCCATTAACATTGGGACAAGAGATATCCCCCTTAAATTTGCTCAACAGCTCACCGCTATCGTCAATAAGGACTTTCAGGATGGTGCATTTTTGGCCAAGGTAACCCCCATAACGAGAGATTTACTGCGCTTTTGGTTTGAGGATGGATTCTGCGAAAATCGTAATTTTAACTTTCATGAAGGACAGAGGCAGGCCATTCTGAATGCCATTTATGTCCATGAAATATTGAAAATCAAAAATGTATTCGATCTGTATACAACCGTCGATGAGGAAATCTTGGCAGAGATGGATAAGGTAGAGTTGAAAAAAGCCAAGTATCAATATCCCAAATATGCCCTTAAGATGGCTACTGGAACCGGCAAGACTTGGGTCATGCATGCTCTTTTAATATGGCAATATTTGAATGCCAAACACGAGACAGAATACTCTGGAAGATACTTTAAGAATTTTTTGCTTGTTGCGCCGGGATTGGTTGTGTATGAGCGGTTACTGGATGCTTATTTAGGGAAAGAAAATGAGCAGGGGATACGCAATTTTGAAGAATCGGATCTCAAACAATTTGAATCGTTATTTGTCCCTCCGGTTTATGCCGAAGAAATCTTTGCCTTTGTTCAGAATAATGTCTGCCGGAAGGAAGAAATCAGCCGAAAGGTAACGGGTGATGGCTTGATTGCCATCACCAATTGGCATCTTCTCATGGGTGAGGAAGAAGAGGTTGCGGCTACCTCACCATTAGAGAATCCTTCGCAAGTGGTTAAAGATATTTTCCCTATAATGCCTGGCACATCGGCAGGGCATGATTTGAATACTTTAGATAATCGTTATATAGCTGGCCGGGAGCTTGATTTTTTGAAGAATTTGCCCAATTTGATAATCATCAATGACGAAGCGCACCATATCCATGAAAACAGGGTTTATGGAGATATTGAGGAAGTGGAGTGGCAGAAAAGTTTGAATTATATTGCGGCGGACAAGAGAGATAAATTTATTCAAGTTGATTTTTCGGCGACACCGTATGACGTTACCGGAAGCGGACAAGGAAGAACTAAGCATTATTTTCCGCATGTGATTGTAGATTTTGATTTAAAGACCGCCATTCATTTAGGGCTTGTCAAAACGATTGCCCTGGATCGACGAAAAGAAATTGCCACACTGCCGCTTGATTTCAGGGCAGAACGAGATGGAAAGCGTGGGCAAATTATAAGACTTTCCGGTGGCCAGAAGACAATGCTGCGGGCCGGATTCACAAAATTAAAGATTTTGGAAGAACATTTCGTTAATTTGACTAAAGATAAGCAGGGCGTTTCCAATAAATATCCCAAGATGTTTGTCACCTGTGAATCAGTTGAAGCAGCTCCTTTGGTTGTTGAGTATTTGACGAAATACGAAGGACTGAATGACGATGATGTCATTCAAATTGATTCTGATAAAAAAGGATCTATCCCAGTAGCGGAATGGGCAACGTTAAGGCAGCGGTTATTTAATGTCGATAAACATCCGAAGCCAAGAGTCATTGTTTCGGTTCTGATGCTCAAAGAAGGTTTTGATGTGAATAACATCTGTGTGATTGTGCCTCTTCGCTCCACTCAAGCTCCTATTTTGTTGGAGCAGACCATTGGCCGCGGCTTAAGGTTGATGTGGAGAGAACCAGAATATGAAGAAGTTAAGGAAGAAAATCGGATTCGTCTTCTCAAGAAAAGGCAAGAGCCTGCCAATTATTTGGATATTTTGAGCATTATTGAACATCCGGAGTTTATTAAATTCTATGATGATTTAATCAAAGAGGCGGTCACGATTGAAGATGAACCTAAAGATCGAGAAGGTGTGCTGGGAGATATCATTAACGTTGGATTAAAAGCGAATTATAAGGATTATGATATTTACATCCCAGTCATTGTTCAGGATAGTGAAGAGTACTTATCCCCGGCAGATATTTTGATGGATAATTTAGCGCCGTTTGATTTGTATAGTTTAGATCAGTTAAAAAGAATGGGTGTACGAGAAGCCGATGTATTTTATTCTCAGGAAATGACGGTAAAGACACGATTCGGAGATTATGAGGTCAAGCCGGATATTTTTAATTCAAAGAGCTATAATGAATTTGTCAGTAAAATTGTTAATGCCATTTCTTCGACCATTGTTAAGGTCGGTATAAGAAAGACGAAGGAATTCCCGGTGATGCAGGTAAATCAAGCCGAGATCGCTAAGGTGATTGATACCTATATTCGGAATAAATTATTTGGTGCCGTATTCGATCCTTTCGAAAGTTATAATTGGAGGATTTTGCTGCTTTCTCAAACAGGACTTGTCCAACACATTATCAAAGAAATCAGCAAAGCCATTTATGATTTACAAAATAGTATTGATGTTTTAGAAGCGGTTGTAATAAAAAGGTATTTTTCCGAGGTGCCGTCTTTAAGGATGCGCGAGAAGTATTGTCTGGATATAACCAAGACGATTTATGAGAAACAGTCGTATCCCTCGCATAAGGGGTTGCTGGAGAAGGCCTTTATGGAATTCTGTGATCGGGACGCCAATGTAGAAGCTTTTGTTAAAGTTAATGAGAATTACCATGATTTTGCAAAGATTTATTATGTAAGAAGCGATGGGATGCTCGCTCCATATTCTCCGGATTTTATTGTGAAAACCAAGGATAAGATTTATGTTGTTGAAACTAAAGCTCCGGACATGCTTTCGGCAGAGAATGTTAAACGGAAGCAATTAGCCACGGTTGATTGGATCATGCGGGTGAACAAGTTAAAATCCGAAGATCGCATGGATGCCGTTTGGGAATATGTATTATTGGACGAGAATACGCTTTATGGCCTGAGCGAAAAAGGTGCTTCTTTTCCCGAAATCGCTGAGTATACTATCATGACGAAAAATAAGATTGAAGGGACGTTGTTTTAATTCAAAGTCAGATTTATAAAGCTTTCGTAAAGTTACGACCCCTCCCTAAAATAGCTTTCTTTAATGCTGCGTGTTAAGCAAAGCCGAAGTCGCGCCCAAGTCGCGGGCCGTCCCTCAAGGGACTCCCTGCGGTTGCCTACTCTAACCTTAATTCAAAGTCACGGGACACCCTGAATGTTTTACGTTCAAGGATTTCCTCCGGTCATGTAACCTAAATTCCTAACTGCTCTTTTCCGTCTTTTGGGTTATAATATCCTAAAATGCCCAATTGTTTAGCGGATAGCGTATAGTGTATGGCGAATAGAAAATGTCTAAAAATCTGATCCCTAGCACTTCACACCAGAAACTTTTAAAAGTCTCCCAAAAGAACTGACCGCTTGTTCGAGACGGGTAGAACGACTTAAATATTACATATTTATTATACCCTATAAGGTATAATTAAATAATTAATATACCTTAAAGGGTATACTAATGTATTTAACATACCTCTTAAGGTATAAAAAAATAAAAAATATATTGAAGTTATACCCGATAGGTGATATATTTATCTCACTATGACGTTAAACGAACACATAAAGGAACTGCGCAAAAAGGCGGGGTTAACACAGATAGAATTCGCCAAAAGAGTGGGAGTGGGTTTACGCTTTATCAGAGAATTAGAACAAGGGAAATCGACCATTCGTCTGGACAAGTTGAATCAAGTCTTGGAATTTCTGGGATGTCATTTGGAGGTGAAACGTAATGAACCAAGAAATACTACGGAAAGCTGACGTTTATTTTAAAAATGATTTAGCGGGATATTTATTGGAAACGAATGAGGGATATGTTTTTCAATACGATAAGGAATTTTTGAGAAAAAATATTCCTATCTCCGTTTCTTTGCCACCCAGGGAAGAGCCATTTAAATCGGCAGAGCTTTTTCCATTTTTTAAGGGTCTTTTACCGGAAGGATGGTATTTGGATATCGTCAGCGCCACGCAAAAAGTCGATGCCAAAGATTTTTTTGGAGTTCTTGCTTCCACGGCAAGCGTGGGGACTATCGGGGCCGTCACTGTCCGTAAGGTGCAATCCTAAAGCGACCCCGGCTACGGCCGAGTCGAAGGACAAAGTAATTAGCGAAACGTCTCGTGGATAAAAAATCATTGCAAAAAACATTTGGGACTTCCCAATCCCCAAGTATTGACTTTGGCCTAAGTGAAATCCCCCAATTGGCGCAAAAGATGGCGGGAAAAACATCTATTTCCGGTGTGCAACCCAAATTACTCGTTAATTTTGATAAAAGGAAAAATGTTTTAATTCGTCATGATGATGGCGAATATATATTAAAACCGCAAGTAACATCTCCCTGGCCATATCCCAATATTCCTGAGAATGAGCAGTGTTGTATGGATATGGCCGAAGAACTTGGGATTGAGGTGCCGGCCCATTGCCTGCTTCCTCTTAAGGACAAAAGTCTTGCCTACGTCGTGAAACGTTTTGACCGTAAAAACGGCGAAAAAATCCATCAGGAAGATTTTGGCCAGATTCTGGGAAAAGAGAAATACAGTGGTTCTGTTGAACAAATCGGCAGGACATTGAAGGATATCTCTTCGGTCCCGGGGTTGGACGTACAGCTTTTTTTTGAACGGATCGTTTTGTATTTTCTTATCGGTAACGGCGATGCTCACTTGAAAAATTATTCCGTTTCGTATATCGAGAGAGATAATATCCGTTTGGCTCCGGCCTACGATATTGTATGTTCCAAACTGGTTATCCCCGATGAAGAAGACTCAGCCATCACTATTAATGGGAAAAAGAATCAATTGCAACGGAAAGACTTTGATATATTAGCGGATTATTTAAATATTCCGTCAAGAGTGCGGTATGAAAAATTCGAAAATAAATTTAAGGTTATGAAAAAAATTATAGAGGATTCCCGTATGGATAAAAAGAAGCAGGCCCAATTCTTGAATATTATTAAAGAGAGAATAGGGCGTTTAAAACTGCCAGAATGAAATTCTACAATGCCGACTCAACTTATCCCCAAATCTCACTACCAAAAGCTCCTTAAAAACATTCAAAGAGAAATGACCGTTGGGCTTCAGCGAGTCGAACGTCTCCTCGAGCGCCAGAAGATCCTTACCTACTGGGCCATTGGACGGCATATCAATAGATATCTTTCCAGCGATTCAGTTGCCTATGGAGCAATCACGCCATTCTATGAAAAATTAGCCCGCGACCTCGATATCAGCAGCCGCACACTGCAGCATTGTGAACAGTTTTTTCGCTATTTCCCTAAATTAAATCCCAAAGACGGTTTGAGCTGGTCGCATTACCGTTATCTTTTGGTTTTACCGGAAGAAAAAGAACGCTTGGCTTGGATTAATCGTATTCAAAACGAAAATCTTCCGGCCAATACCTTGCGCCTCAAGCTTTTATCCGCCTATAAAGAAATCGAGGATGTTGAGGACATAAAGTTTTCTGAACCTGTTCGCGGAAAATTGTACACTTATCGTATTCTCCGGGCCGAAGGCCTGGAAGGCGTGGAAGTCCCATGGTTTGTAGACTGTGGCTTTGCCAACCGCATTGAAGCGCCCCCCTCGAATGCCATTTTGGATAACAAAAATATTTATACCTCGGTCAAAACAAAAAATGGTTACCTGCTGAAAGTCACTGACAGCAAGGCCGATGAACTTTTTACCTTCAAGGCCAAGGTGCGCCGCGTGATCGACGGGGATACGCTCTTGGTGGCGGTGGATGAAGGATTCGGCATCTGGACGGAACAGCGTTTGCGCCTGCGCGGTATTGATGCGCCGGAGCTTGATACCTTAAGCGGCAAAAAAGCCAAACAGTGGGTTGAAAATGAATTAGCCGAAGTGCCGTTTGTGATTGCCAAAACGTATAAAAGTGATAAATACGATCGATATCTCGTTGATATTTTCTATTTAAAGAATGAAAATGATCCTCATCGGGTGGCGAAAGACGGTGAGCTTTTAAACCATGCACTTCTTTTGCATGGTTTAGTCAAGGTTTGGAAGATATAATTGTAAGCATAATGAACCCCAAGCCAGTACTACAACGAAAGAAAATATTTTCCCCTTCCTTCCGGAAAGTTTTTGGTCAGCTTGCTCTTTCATCGCTTCTTTTAACCCTGGCGTTTCCTAAAGTCGACTGGTGGCTCTTGGCGTGGGTGGGGCTGATTCCGCTTT
>CAZUJQ010000087.1:0-9791 GCA_964620805.1 uncultured Planctomycetales bacterium
AGGGGCGATAGCCCCTATGGACAAGATAGTGCCGAACGAAGTGAGGCCTATCTTGGAATTTGGGATTTAACCTAAAGAAAGGATAACCCCAAAATGCAAGTGCGAATTAGACTCCAAAAAGCAGGAAAGACCGCCAACAAGCGCTACAACTATCGGATTGTAGCGATCAGCCGTGCCGAGGCCCGGGACAGCCGGCATCTGGAGGTTCTTGGATATTATGACCCGGCCAAGAAGCCGGCCAGTTTATCTGTTAATAAAGATAGAATCAGTGAATGGGTCAAGAAAGGCGCGCAGGTCTCTGAGACGGTGAAGAGTCTTCTTAAAAAGGTTACTTGAGTTTGGCACTTTTTCGGGCTTTTGGGCCGTATTTTCAGGTAGTTCTCGTCGAGAAAGCAATTTTGTGGTATCGAAAACCTGTTTTTGCGATCCGAGAGACTTTTCCGACGACAAATTCGAAAATTTGCCAAACTCAAGAAGGTTACGTAGGTTTCTTATCGTGTCATTGCGAGCCCTGCATGTTAGGGCGAAGCAATCCTTTTTTAAAAAGATTGCTTCGTCGCAAAAACGCTCCTCGCAATGACACCATTTTTGTTATTGAAACCTGAAGAAACATCAAGAAACCTTTACGAAAGGACACCCTATGCCAGCCGAACAAACTGTTCCCCCTTTATTTCAGTTCCCCATCATTCCTTATATTATTATCATCCTAATTTTTTATTTTTTGGTCTTTAAGCCTCAGCGAGCAAAGCAAAAAGAGCGGAAAACCCTGCTGGCCAATTTAAAAAAGAACGATCAGGTCATCACCTCCGGCGGCATCCATGGAACGATTGTCAATGTCAAAGACAAAACCGTGGTAATCCGCATCGATGACGCCGCCCGAATGGAAGTGGATAAGGAAGCGATTTTAACCGTGGAGAAAACAGCAAGCTGATAACCACCTCAAAGAGAATTCTGGCCGATCGGCCTGCCCGCTGATTGGGGTTGGAATTGGCAGGCGGGCCAGATTCGGCCGGGCGTGGAGAAAAGCAAACTAAAGAAGGCCCCCCACGAGGATTCCTCATGAATAAAAATCAGAGATTTAAAATCTTGCTCATCCTGGGAGTCATTGGCGGCTCTTTGTATTTTATGTTCCCCTTAAACAAGCGGATCAATCTCGGGTTGGACCTAAAAGGCGGCATGCATCTGGTCCTGAAAGTGGAGACGGAAAAATTAGAGGAGAACGCCCGGGCCGATGCGGTTTTACGCGCCATGGAGATCTTACGAAATCGTATTGACGCCATTGGCGTGGGAGAAACCGTGATCCAGCGCCAGGGAGAAGATGAGATCTTAGTGCAGCTGCCGGGCATAACCGACCGGGAGGCGGCTTTGGCCATGGTGGGGCGGGTGGCTCAGTTGGAATTCAAATTGGTCTCTTCGGATGACATGGCGCTTCAAAAGGCTTTGGTGGGATCGATTCCGGAAGATTATGAACTGAAATATTTAAAAGAGAAAGAGGGCAAAGGCGCGCCTGTTCTTATCGAGAAAAAAGTGGCCCTTAGCGGCGCGCATATCAAAGACGCCCGAGTGGATTTTGATCAAAGTGGTTTCGGAGAACCTCAAATCTCCATATCCTTTGATGCCCAAGGCACCAAACAGTTTGCGGAACTGACCCAAAGGCATGTCGGAGAGGGATTGGCGATTGTCTTGGATGGAGAAGTCCTTTCAGCTCCTAATATTAAGGAAGCGATCTTAAACGGGAGTGGCGTGATCACGGGGCTCTTTACGTTTGATGAGGCCTCGCTTCTGGCGCTGGCGCTTCGCTCGGGGTCTTTACCGGCTCCCATGCATATCGAGGAGGAGAGGACCATCGGGCCGCTTTTGGGAAAAGATTCGATCCGCGCCGGGATCAAGGCCATGCTGATCGGCAGTACGGCCGTTTTTGTGTTTATGGCGATTTATTATCTTTTGGCGGGTCTCATTGCAGATATCGCGCTTTTTCTAAATTTGTTGATGGTCTTTGGGATTATGGGTTTCTTAAACGTGATGCTTCCTGGCTCTCAGGTGACCTTAACTCTTCCTGGTATTGCGGGCATTATCCTCACCCTGGGGATGGCCGTGGATGCCAACGTCTTAATCAACGAACGGATCCGGGAAGAAATCGCCAACGGCCGGCCTTTGAGTATCGCGATCAACAACGGCTACAACCGTGCCCTGTCCGCGATTTTGGATTCTAATGTCACGACACTCATCGCCGCTTTTATGCTTTTTCAGTTCGGCTCTGGCCCCATTAAAGGCTTTGCTGTGACGCTCACCATCGGGCTACTCTCCAGCTTATTTACAGCCCTTACTGTCACAAAGACCATCTTTCAGGGATTGCTGCATCTGAAGCTCCTTAAATCCCTGCCTATGTTGCACTTCTTTGGCAATACCAAAATTGATTTTATTTCCAAAAGGCATCTCTTCTATGTCTTGTCCATGGCCGTCATTGGCGCCAGCATTATTTCTTTTGTCATGAAAAAGGAAAAGGTCTATGGCATTGATTTTGCCGGTGGCCAGATTCAGGAATATAGGTTCTCCAAGCCGCCTCTGGCAGAAGATCTGCGCCGGGTTCTTAAAAGCGCGGGCGTAAGCGATGTCATCATCCAGCAATTTGATAAAAATCCGGAAGCTGTGATCTTCAGAACCTCCAGCGACACATCTGACCAAGTGATGAAAATCTTAAAAGAAAAGATACCCGACAATCCCTTTGACATCCAGCGCATTGAAACAGTGGGACCGGTTGCGGGAAAGGCCTTACGCCAGCGGGCGTTGTTGGCGATTGTGTTCGCCCTTGCGGGCATTTTGATTTATGTCCGGTTTCGTTTCAAGCATTTTGATTTTGCCACGGCCGGGGTGATTGCCCTTTTGCACGACGTGTTAGTTGCCGTAGGAGTTCTCGTGATGCTGGGCCGCCAGGTGGATCTTCTGGTTGTTACGGCTCTCTTGACGATCGCCGGTTATTCCATCAACGACACGATCGTCATCTATGACCGCGTCCGGGAAAATCTTTTCAAAGCCAAAAAGATGGCCTTGACGGAGGTCATCAATCTGAGTGTCAACCAGACTTTAGGTCGGACGATCTTGACAACTTCGGTGACGCTGATGGTCGTCATCGCGCTATTTCTTTTTGGGGGTGAGGTTTTAAACACCTTTGCGTTGTGCCTTTTGATTGGCTTTATCTCCGGAACGTATTCCACGGTTTTCATCGCCTCTCCTTTGGTCTTGGCCTGGCATAAGAAGACGTGACTTCTGATAAGCCACTTATCTTAATGACCAATCACCAAGAGACAATAACCAAACAATCACCAATATTCAAACACCAATAACCAAAGGTTTTGAGAATTGGTTATTGAAATTTGAATATTGTTTGGAGATTGTATCTTGGTAATTGGTTATTTGAGGTAACGATGTTCCAATCCCTTGAACTTCTTGTCGGTCAGACGGTTGATCTTGAGGAAATCCTTAAAAGCCTTGTTGAATTTGGATACCGAAAGGCGAGATCCGTTTTGACCGAAGGTGATTTTGCGCACAGGGGAGGCGTCCTCGATATTTTTCCAATGAATTACGACTGCCCGGTGCGGGTGGTCTTTGATGACAATAGGATCCGCTTTATCGACAGCATCAATCTGAAAACCTCCAAATCGATCTGGAAACATAAAATCCTCATCGTCCTTCCTCAGAAAAAAACAAAGACAACGCCCTTTCATTCCGACACCCCTCTTAATACCTTTATCGACATCGAGAGAGGGGACTACGTGGTCCACGCCAACTACGGCATCGGCCGATTTTTGGGATTGACCGAGCGGCTTTCTGGCCTGCCATCTCCCAGATCCTCTTTGGCCGGGTGGCTTAGAGAAGGTCCGCAAGCCCCCCGGGCCCCGGAGGCCACCGAGGCCTCCCGAGCCAACGAGTACCTCGTTGTGGAGTATCTGGGCGGAGACAAATTATTTGTGCCTCGGCACGACATGCATCTGGTACAAAAGTATGTCGGGTTCCATAAGAAACCCCCTAAGTTGTATCCTCTGGGATCAAAAGAGTGGAAAAGGCTGCGCACCCTCATTCAAAAGCGAATCCAGCAGTTTGCCGCCCAACTTTTGCATCTTCAGGCCATGCGGTTTTCGCTTAAAGGCCACACCTTCTCGAAGGATACAGATTGGCAAAAGGAGTTTGAAAATTTCTTTCCTTTTGAAGAGACACCGGATCAAATCAAGGCAACAAGGGAAGTGAAAAGCGATATGGAATCCCCCAAACCGATGGACCGGCTTTTGTGCGGGGATGTGGGATATGGCAAAACCGAGGTGGCCATGCGCGCGGCCTTCAAAGCCGTGATGGATGGAAGGCAGGTGGCGATTCTTGTTCCCACGACCATCTTGGCCGAGCAGCATTTTTACAATTTTCAAAAGCGCCTAGAGAATCTTCCGGTTAGGGTGGCGATGCTCAGTCGTTTTCGGACGAAACACGAGCAGAAAAAGATTATCGAGGAACTGGCCCTGGGCCGTGTAGACATTGTTGTGGGTACGCATCGGCTGCTTTCTTCGGATATCGTCTTTAAGGACTTAGGGCTCTTGATTATTGATGAGGAGCAGCGTTTCGGCGTCCGGGCCAAGGAGAGATTGAAGCACCTGCGTTTGTTGGTGGATGTCTTGACTTTGACCGCCACCCCGATCCCCCGAACCTTGTATATGGCGTTGGTGGGCGCCAGGGATATGTCGATTATTACGACCCCACCCCAGAACCGCGTTGCGGTGGCGACCGAGATCATAGAATTCGACGAAGATCTTATCCAACAGGCCGTTCATCGTGAACTCAAAAGAAAAGGCCAAGTCTTTTTCTTGCATAATCGAGTGGAAGATATTGAAAAGATCGCCCGTTTGGTAGGGCGGCTGGTCCCTCAAGCCAGGCTGGCGGTGGCCCACGGACAGATGTCTGCGAGACTTTTGGAAGAAATTATGCTAAAATTTCTCAACAACGAAATCGAGATTTTAGTCTGCACAACAATTATTGAGTCGGGGATCGATATCCCCAATGCCAATACCCTGATTGTGAACCGTGCGGAGGAGTTGGGACTGGCGGATCTGCATCAGCTGCGCGGCCGGGTTGGGCGTTTTAACCGACAGGCCTTTGCCTACTTTATCGTACCGCCGAAAGCGGGCCTTTCCCGCGAGGCCAAAGCCCGGCTGGAGGCCCTTAAGAAAAATAGCGAGCTGGGGGCAGGCTTCCAACTCGCCTTTGAAGATCTGCAGATCAGAGGAGCCGGAAATCTCCTGGGAGAAGAACAACACGGTTATATTGCCAGTGTGGGATTTGATCTGTATTGCCGATTGTTGAAGGAATCCATCGAAAACCTCAAGAGGACCAACAATGTTCACTCTAAAGAAAATATCACAAAAGAGAATAACCAATAACCAAGATACAATTTGTTTGGTTATTGTCTCTTGGTTATTGATGATTCCAGGGAGTTTATTGTTTCTCGCTTTTCCTGGCAAGGCCATCGCCGCCGATGACGAGATCGTGGCCATTGTCAACGATGAGATCATCACCCGTAAAGAATTAGGGGAGTACTTGCATGCCATGTATCTCCAATTGCTGACAGAAGGCAAGGAAACCCAAGAGATCCATGAGTTGATGACCGAATATGAGATCCACGGTTTAGAACAGTTGATCGATGACAAACTCGTCTTGGATGAAGCCAACAAGCAAGGCCTGGAGATTCGCCCCAAAGCCATCGAGGAACGTTTAGAGAAGATCAAGCAAAAATACAAAAACGAACAAGAATTCCTGGATGCCTTATCCGAGCAAGGATTGACCGTGACGGACTTAAAAAACAAGATCCTCGATCAATATAAGATCAAATACATTGTGGAGTTCGAGGTCCGTGGCAAGATTTATGTGAATCCCCAGGAGGTGACAGACTACTATCAAATCCATTTTGATGAGTTCCGGGAACCGGAAAAGGTTGATCTCGATTGTGTGTTTGTCTTTTATGGGAAGGAACCCGAAGAAGCCCGCCAGAAGGCCCTCCAGGCCTTAAAGGACCTTCAGGAAGGAAAGGCCTTTGAACACGTGGTCAAGGAATATTCCGAAGGCTCTGCGATGGGCATGGTCCATAGGGGTCAGCTTTTACCATCGGTGGAAGATGTCGTCTTCGGCTTGAAAGAAGGGGAGACCTCATCGCTCGTTGAAACTCAGGACGGCATTTATATTTTTAAGGTCAAGGAAAAAATCCCGGCCAGGGTGACCACGTTAGAGGAAGCGAAGGCCGGTATTTACAATACGATCTTTGAGAAGAAATTTCAGGAAAAACTAAGATTCTGGTTGGAAGGGCTGCGAAAAAAGGCGTATGTGGAGATTAAGACGTAACACAATCGGCATCACGCTGGGCGATCCGTGTGGAATCGGGCCGGAGATTGTCGCCAAGGCCTTAGCCCATCGCTCGTTATCCAGGGCCTTCCCATTCCTCGTCATTGGAGATTACGGCGTTTATTGGCATTATCATCTGCGTGCGTCAAAAAAAAATTTCTTGGACTTAAACAATATGCCTGCCAGGAAATTCACGCCCGGAAGATCCAATCCCACCGCAGCCCGGGCCTCGCTCGAATCTATCCATTGCGCCATTCAGCTTATCCGAGAAAAAAAAATCACCTCCTTGGTGACGGCACCGGTGAGCAAAGAAGGGATCTCATCGTTGGGTGTCTCGTTTTGCGGTCATACGGAATATTTGGCGCAGGCTTTTGGGATCAAACGATTCGGAATGATGTTTGTGCCCCATGGTTTGCCTCACATGGTGATGACCCTGGTGACCCGGCATCTCCCTATAGCCCAAGTCCCCCAGGCTATCTCTCCGGGAAATGTTTATGAAACCATTGCGCTTACCTTTGAGTCTCTCCAAAAGTATTTTAAAATCAAACACCCGTGCCTCGCCGTCTGCGGCCTCAATCCGCATGCCGGGGAGAAAGGGAAAATCGGCAACGAAGAATCCTTAAGGATTATCCCTGCGATCCAAAGAGCCAATAAAAACGGAATGAAGGTTTTTGGGCCGTTGGCCGCCGATACCTTATTCTTTCCCAAGGTCGCTTCACAATATGACGGGATTGTGGCGATGTACCACGATCAGGGGCTGGCCCCCATGAAGGGTTTGTATTTTCCGAATCTCGTTAACCTGACCATGGGCCTGCCTTTTGTCCGCACCTCGCCAGCCCACGGGACCGCCTTTGATATTGCAGGACGTAATCTCGCTGATCCCTCATCCATGCGGGCAGCCATTGAACTTGCGGTGAGCTTAAGTGCGTGAAAAGAAATCAAAGGGCTATGGCGGTGGCTTTGTTCCTCGAAAACACTGGGGTCAGCATTTTCTCGTCGACTCCCATATCGTCCAGAAGATTCTGCGGGCTTGCGACTTGAAACCCTACGACAAGGTTCTGGAGATTGGGCCGGGAAGCGGGGTTCTAACGAAAGAAATCGCCAGACGAGTCGAGCAGGTGATTGCCATCGAGAAAGATCCAATCCTCTGTAGTCGATTGCGTGGGGATCTTTCAACGCCCAACACGACGATCATAGAGGCGGATTTTTTAAAGTATGATTTTGAGCGTCTTCCTAAACCACTGAAGGTCATCGGGAACCTCCCGTATTACATCTCCACGCCCATTCTTGTTCGCCTCCTCGAACATCATGAGAACTTTACCGAAGGCTTTTTTACCCTTCAGTGGGAATTTGGAAAAAGACTTGTTGCGGGCATCTCAACCAAAGATTACAGCGCCTTAAGCTGTCTTGTGCAATTTTACGCAGAGCCGGAGTTTCTCTTCAAAATCAAGAAGACCTGCTTTCGGCCGGTTCCTAAGATCGACTCCTGCTTTATGAAATTGCAGTTCTTGCCCGATTGCCGCTTTGAAGTCAAAGACCGCACGTTTTTTTTTAATCTGATCCGCGAGGCCTTCCAACAGAGGAGAAAAAAGATCCTCAATTCATTGTGCGGCTCTGCTGCGAAAGAGACGATCCAGGATGTCCTTGCGTCACTCAAGATTTCCACGGAAAAGCGGGCGGGGGATTTGACATTAAAAAATTATGCGGACATTGCCAATGCCCTGCTCCAAAAACTTAATAACCAATGACCAAGATACAATCACCCAATAAATGGCCAATATCCAAATTTCAATCATCAAACGTTTGGAAATTGAATATTGGAATTTGGCCCATTCGACTTCGCTCAGGGCCAATCCTGAGCCTGTCGAAGGATTGGGCTTTGTTTGGTTTTTGTATCTTGGTTATTGGTTTTTTCTTTGCAACGGGATATTCGGCTTCTGACGAGAATCTTCGCGTTCATTTTATCGATGTCGGCTTCGGGGACGCGATCCTGATTGAATCTCCCCATTCCCAGAATATTCTTATTGATGCCGGCGGGCAGAAATCAGGCGGGAAGGTTCGGGGATACCTTCTAAGACACAATATAAAAACGCTGGACGCCGCGATCATCACGCATCCCCATCGCAATCATTTCGAAGGCTTCTTTTCACTCCTAAACTCCATAACGGTGAGACGGCTCTATACCAATGGCCATCCGCAAGAAGAGGGGCCGTATGACCAGCTTTTAGAAGAATTCCGAAAGCGTTCTGTCCCTGTCGCGGTCTTAAAGGAGAAAGGCCGGGTCTCAATCCCAAGAAGACAAATGTCCATCCGTCTAGACATTTTAAGCCCGAGGGATTTAAAGGGATCGGCCAATGATAATTCTTTTGTCGTATGGTTGAGGTATCGGAAGACCTCCTTTCTTTTTACGTCAGACATCGGTGGTGATCAACAAAGCCGCGTATTTACCCAGTATCCTCAGGTGCTTCAAAGTTCCTGCATCCAGGTGCCACATCACGGATTGAATGTGAGTGAGCCCTTGAAGGCGGTCTCTCCTCAGACGATCTTTGTGGCCTCAATGGGCCCGGATCCCCGGCATCCCGCAGGGCCGCAAGATCTGGAAGAATTGGCGGGTTTGGTTTTTAGGACAGATATTCACGGGACAATCGTTTTGGAAAGTGACGGAAAAACGCTGCGAGTCATTTCGGAAAAGTAAACATGCCTTCCTTAAGATGTTTATACTGGCTTCGGGCGGCGGCGTGGGTGGCGGTCATTTATGGCAGCTTACCGTGGGTGAGGCCCCTGTGTGAGTTTTTAAAGAAAGAAACGCCCTTTAATGGGCTGGTCAATTGGCTTTTCGCAGGGATCCTTCTTTTTATTTTATACTTTTGCCGATTAAAACCGTTTAAGATAATCCCATCCTATTTTTGGGGGTTAAGCCTTCTGGGGATTTATAGCACATTTTTCATGATCTTGAAAATTCCTGAAGAAAAGATCCATCTTATTCAATATGGTTTCTTGGCTTTTCTTATCTGGCGTGCCCTGCACCATAACGGTGCAGGGCACGCCCTGCGTCCATATATCCTGGCCTTTTTGTTGACGTCTTTTTTAGGATGGGTTGATGAAATCATCCAGCCATTTCTGCCGGACCGGTATTATCAGACCTCCGATGTGCTTTTGAATGCGGTGAGCGGGGTGTTGGGGCTTCTGGGAGTAGCCTTCTTAAGAACCTATGGGGTATTCTCTGGTAGAAATACCAATAACCAAGATACAATAACCAAGTAATCACCAATATTCGAAACACAATAACCAAATCGAGTTTGGAGATTGAATATTGGGATTTGAGTTTTGTTTGGTGATTGTAACTTGGTGATTGGTTATTAACTTGAGTTTGGCAAATTTTTGAAAATATTGTCGTAAGAAGAAAGGCTTTC
>CAZUJQ010000088.1:0-9399 GCA_964620805.1 uncultured Planctomycetales bacterium
GTCGAAAGCCTTTCTTCTTACGACAATATTTTCAAAAATTTGCCAAACTCAAGAAGATATAATAAATCCAAAAATGACTATAGCTATATATAAATTACCGCCAAAAATCATTATGTTATATTTGAAATATATCCTTATTAATTCATAACCTAAAAGTTACTATTCAGGTACCTTGGCTCGTCGATAAGAAATTTTAGCCTAAAATTTACTCAAATAAGCTCTCGTCGAGAGTCAATTTCCATTAAGATCACCTGCAATCTGGTTCTCGACGGATATGGGTACCTGAGTAGTTACACCTAAAATAAGTATTCCCAGAATTCCCAGAAATATTTCAAACCCTCCAGCAAGTATTACTCCAATTGATCTCATCATATCTATCCGAATTAGGTGTCTGGATTTTAAAACCGACCATCTACGGCGACAATGTCTCCCAATGATGCTCCTGCGCATACTCCAACATTCTCTGATCTGCGGTCACCAAGGTCGCCCCCAGAGTCTGCGTCGTTGTCAAAATGATTCTGTCTGCAGGATCTCCGGGGAATTCTCCCGGAAGATGGGTGCTCTCCAAGGCGATCTCTGGTGTCAGTTCCGCAACCAAGAGACCGGGAGAACTCAAGGCCTTATGGACCCACTGGCTAACACCGAATGGCAATTCAATTCTGCCCTTGGCCTGAAGGATTCCCACTTCCCAAACGGAAATAACTGAAACTCTCAACCTTTTATAGGATTCAAACTCTTTTATCTTTTTGATAAACGCGGCTGATTGGATGCGGGGATCATTGGACACCAACCAAATCCAGATATGAGTATCAAGAAGGGCTAAGACTTGAGCTTTTTTAATCATGGGCTTCCCAACGTTCTCCCATGGGTGCGGTCAAATCACCGTGAATTTTCACGGTCCCTTCCAACAAACCCACAATCGAGGCCCTAGCCTCCTTATCTTTCACCGGTACGAGTTTAGCCACCGGCTTACCATATTTAGTAATGATAATTTCCCGTTTTTGCTTTTGGACATCATCCATCAGTTTCAAACACTTCGCTTTAAATTCGCCTGCCGAAATATTCATCGCCCACCTCCAAATTTGACCATATTATTCTGACCATGGTAAGAATAGCATAGTCATAATTAATCGTCAAATCCCTCTATTCGTCACCCAAAGCTTTTGGAATAGCCAGGTAAGTCGCTTCCAACAATTTATCAATCAAGCCTCTAGGAATTCTCTAACAGAAACACCTGCTTGTTTTAATATAGCTCTTAGAGTTCCTATGGGCATATCGCCAGGATGATTGGGAACTGTCGTTCGTTTGCCAGTTATCGGGTTCCACCAGATTTCGTGACTGCCCGCTGCTTGGCGATCAAATTCAAAACCCATTCGACGTAATTTCTGAATGATTTTCCGGTAGGAGAAACCCGCAAGACCGCTCATTAAGCCGCTCCCACCACCAAGGGGATATCAATAGACTTAATGACTTTGTTTTTTATTTTGGCAGGGGGTTTGCCTTCGTGCTGTAGGTAGGATTCGATCAGTTTTCTGGCTACGTCCCGAGCAATTTCCAAGGCCTCATTCATTGTACGGCCTTGAGCGACGAGCCCAGGCAAGTCCTCGCTGGTAGCCAAATAATACCCTTCCGGTAACTTTTCCAGATGGACAGAAAAAACAATCTCGTTCATATGTTCACCTCATAAAAAAGTATACCATAGGACTGAATTTCCCTATAGCTAATTTTCATATCGAGGTCTATCTCTCTTGCTCTCTCATCACATGACGAATCGCACCATACATCGCTTCCAGAAGTTGATCAATTTCCTTGAGGCTAATCGCCAAGGGCGGCATCAAGACTATCACGTTACCCAAGGGCCTTAAGATGACGCCGCGTTTTCTTGCCTCTTGGCAGACCCGCACGCCGATCTTTTCTTCCCACGCATAGGGTTCTTTCGTCCGGCGGTCCCGGACCAATTCAATGCCGACCATGAATCCCTTCTGCCGGAGATCGCCAACTGAGGGTAAATTATAAAACCTTTTTAAGCCCTTAGACAAGTGTTTTATTTTGGCTGTGAGCTTTTGCAGTGTCCTTTCTTTTTCAAAGACCTCCAGGTTCGCCATGGCCGCGGCACACGCCAAAGGATTTCCGGTATACGTGTGTCCGTGAAAAAAAGTCTTCTGGTCTTTATAATCGAAAAGGAACCCCTCAAAAATCCGCCGGGTGGTCAATGTGGCTGCCAGAGGCAGATACCCGCCGGTTAGCCCCTTGGCCAGACACAGAAGATCCGGAGTGACCCCTTCGTGTTCACAGGCAAACATTTTTCCGGTGCGGCCCATGCCGGTTGCGACCTCGTCGGCAATCAACAAGACATCATACTTTCGACAAAGCCGGCTGATCCGTTTCAATAGGCCTTTTGGCCAGACAATCATCCCAGCGGCAGCCTGAACTAAAGGTTCTATGATAAAAGCGGCGATTGAATCATGTCGCCTCTGGAATAACATCTCCAATTTTTTTAAGCATTCCAATGTATAGCCGGGATAGCTTTTCCCAGATGGACAACGATAAAAATCCGGAAACTCCACGGGAATCGTGGGGATGACGAGATCACGGTAAACTTGATGGAACAAATCTATGTCCCCCACGCTCACAGCGCCCAAAGTGTCGCCGTGGTAAGAATTCGCCAGATGCACCAGATGCCTTCTCTTTGTTCGTCCGATATTCTGCCAGTACTGGTAGGCCATTTTGACGGCCACCTCCACGGCCGTTGAGCCGTTGTCGGAATAAAAGACCTTTGTCAGACCTCGCGGAGCAATCTCGACTAATCTTTTAGCCAATTGAACAGCCGGGACATTCGAAAGACCCAAAAGCGTGGAATGGCCCAAACGATTGATCTGGGTTTTGAGGGCTTCGTCAATCTGGAATTTTTTGTGCCCATGCACATTGACCCAGAGGCTGGAGACGCCATCCAGATACCAACGGCCCTCGGTGTCCTTCAAATAGCATCCCTGTCCTTCCTCTATAATAAGCGGCTCGGCTTTAAGCCAGTCCTTCATCTGGGTAAAAGGATGCCAGAGATATTCTTTGTCCCAATCTTTGAGGGCGCCGGCCCCCCGCCGTGAATCGTGGCGGGGGGGCCGGCGCCCCGCTCCCCGCTCCTCATCTCTTTCCAACAACTCCTTAAGATTGACCCGAGGCGAACAGCATTTAAGGATCGTTTCTTTTTCTATCTTCGGTAGATAGGGAATCGTTCCCAAGACACGAACACCGCTTAAGGTTTTGATCGCCTGCGGATTGGTTTTCTCGGGAATCCCCGATGGCGCGGGAGAAGCGGCGCTGAAGATCACCCCTCCGACATCAAGCCCCGAGTGTCGGGCCTGCTGAATCGTCAAGAGGGTGTGATTGATGGTCCCCAAACCCAGACGCGAAACGATAATCAATTCCAACCCCAGATCCTTAACTAAGTCCTGCACAAAGTAATCGGGTGTGATGGGCACCAGCAGCCCTCCGGCGCCTTCCACCAAAACGATCTCGTGGCGATCCTGGAGCGCGTGAAAGCCCTTGAGAATCTTGTCGATCGCAATTGTTTTTCGGGCACGCGGGAAGGCAAGGTGAGGAGAAAGCGGCTCTGGAGCAAAATAAGGATTGATCAACGAGAGCGGATCTTCCAGATCGAGGGACTTTCTTAAAAACGCCGCGTCCTTGCCGCCGCACTGGATGGGCTTCATCACCCCAACATCAAAGCCTCGGTCTTGGAGCAGAATCCCCAAAACGCACGTCGCAATGGTCTTCCCGATGCCGGTGTCGGTGCCGGTGATGAAGAAAGACTTATTCATCATTAGTTTATCGACATGTCACACGTCACAAAGTCACAAGGTCACCAGTCCAATGCCCAAATTCCAAATCCCTTGATAATTGTAACTTGAATTGGATATTGGAATTTGGAATTTGTTTGGTGATTGTATCTTGGTCATTGGTTATTTCTTCCTGGCCATCACCCAAATGATCTCCAAGCTCGCCGTAACCCCAAACGGATCTTGGTAGCGCTGCTGATAATAATCGCCGGCCCGGCCCAACAGATCTTTGCCGACGAAGCTATCGCGTTCCAGGAGATTCGCTCCAATCGCTTTGGTCCACTGGAGCAAATCCATCATATCGGGAAAGTGAGCCTTAATCCTTTCGGAATCCAATTGGACATGGGAAAAGCCAGCTTGATGAAGGGCCCCGGCAACTTGATCCTTTTGGGCCAGCCGACGGATTTCCAATGCCTTTTTGTTTGGGAAGCTGTCTTTCGCATTCTCCAGGGAATCAAACAATTCCGAAAAGGTATGATAACCAAACATCGTCAGGAAAAGAAGGCCGTTGGTTTTCAACTTCTCGAAGCAGGCCCGAAAGCCCAAAGACAAATCTCCAATCCACTGATAGGTCAAGTTCGAGACAATGACGTCAAAGATATTGTCCTGAAAAGGCAACTGGCAGGCGTCGGCCTGGATGGTATGAAATCCATTCTGTTTCTTCTGGGCCATCTGGATCATGCCGGGTGCAAAATCTATTCCGACAATCAGGCTTTCCGGAAAAAGAGACGTGAGCCGGTGGGTGAGCCACCCTGTTCCCATGCCAATCTCCAAAATGGTCTTGGCACCTTCTTTTTCAGCATTAACTATTCTATCGAGCAGCTCCCGGCCGATTTCTTTGTGCAAACTTGTCAGGATGTCGTAGTGCAAAGCGGCGTTCGAGAACGCTCGCTGGATTCTTTTTTCAATAAATTTAATAATCATCGTTTGATTCAAGTTGACATCAAAAACTCTTCCAGGGCCTCATTGAACTCCTGCGGTTTGGTTAAAAACGGAAAGTGGCCGCAGTTTTCAAAAAAATCCACTCTCGCCCTAGGAAGTTGTCTTTGAAGAAAATTCGCGGCCTCTTTCGAGCAGATATAATCGTCCGTCCCGTTCATCATCCCAAAAGGGATTCTGATTTTTGAAAAAACTTCCCTTAAATCCTCCTTCTCTAATATAGTCAAGAACGCCTGCAGGGCCTCTTTTAAAGGAAGTCCCTCACTTCTTCTAAACTGTTTGAGCCATTGAAAGCGGGGCGTCTCTCGTTCTTTCCTGGTAAAAAGCGAGCGGAAGAAAATATGCAGGATGGCGGGGTAATCCGTTTCAATCTGACGATTAAGTTTCGCGATCCATTCTGTTCTCAGGCCAAAGGGGTAATCATCGGATTGCGAGAATTTCGGCAGACAGCCTACCCACACCATCCGTCGGATCCTTGCGGGGAAAAGCTCCCAGAGCTTTAAGGCGATGAGTCCTCCGAGGGAACTTCCGACCACGGTGATCCCCTGGAAGCCGAGGGTTTCCAGGATCCCATTTAAATCCCGTGTCATCTCTTCAAAGGAAAGGTCCTGCCATGCCGTCTGCCCATGCCCGGGCAAATCTATGGTCATCACCGGATATTGGCTTGAGAAATATTCTGTCTGTTGCCTCCAGAGCCGCATATCCACGCCCCAGCCGTGCAGGAAAACCAAGGGCTCGCCCTGCACCGTAATGGTGCAGGGCGAGCCCTGGCCGCAGAGCAGGTAATGCCAGCGAATATCTCTAAAGGTCGCTATATAGCTCATACAGAAACGTCCAATCGCAAGAGACTTTTTTAGTGGACACTAGAACTGGTTTCATAACTTATCTTCTAGAAGGGAGCCTGGCTGTGTCCCGCGCGCAGTTCCGCAGCGACCGAAGGGAGCGAGGATGTTTGAGCACGGGATACAGCCAGGCTCCCTTCCTGTGAGGAGGTTATGAAACTGCTTCTAGATAAGGCGCAGTTGGCGGCCAATCTCTCGTAGAGCCTCCAAGGCCCGCTCCACATCTTGCCTTAGATGAGTGGCCATGACCGTCAACCGCAAACGGGCGGTGTTCTGTGGGACTGTCGGTGGGCGGATCGCCTGCACAAAGATTCCCCGTTCCCACAATTTTTGAGAAAACCGAAGCGCTAAGGCAGAATCCCCAACGAGGATAGGAATAATCGGGGTCTCGGAGGCGAGCGTATCAAATCCCAAGCGCTTGAGCTCTCCTCGCATAAGATTCGTCCATTCCCAAAGCCTCCCCCGCCGTTCGGGCTCGGTTTGCATAATCTCGATGGCCTTAAGAGCAGCGGCCGCAATCGACGGCGGCAAAGCCGTTGTATAAATAAAGCTTCGGCACGAGTTGAGGAAAAATGAAATCAAGCTCTTCGAACCGCAGCAATAGGCACCGAAGACACCCCCCGACTTGCTTAAGGTCCCCATCTGGATGTCGATTTGATCTTCGAGGCCGAAATGCTCGGTGGCGCCTTTGCCCGTCTTGCCTAAAACACCCAACGCATGGGCCTCATCAATCATGACCCAAGCCTCATATTCTTTGGCCAAATGAACAATCTCCTCTAAGGGAGCGAGATCGCCATCCATGCTAAAAACGCTGTCGGTGATGACGATCCTTTTTCTAAAATCCTGTGCTTCTTTGAGCCATTGGCGTAAGGTCTCAACGTCTTTGTGAGGATAACGTTTAAAAGCGGCCCCGCTTAAGATCATGCCATCGATCAAGGAGGCGTGGTTGAGTTTATCGGCGAAGATCACATCCCCACGGCCGCATAAACTCGGGATGATCCCGAGATTGGCCGTATATCCGCTGTTAAAGACAAGGCAGCTTTCCGTGCCCTTCCATTGGGCAAGGGCCTCCTCGAGCCTGCGGTGCGAGGTCATATTCCCGCAGACCAGCCTTGAGGCCCCGGCGCCCACGCCTTCCTCTCTTAAGGCCTTAAGCGCTGCCTGGGCCACACGCGGGTCATTGGCCAGCCCCAGATAATTGTTGGAGCAAAAATTCAAGACCTTTCGTCCATCGACCATCATCTCGCGGTCTTGGGCCCCCTCAACAGCTCTTAGCGTTCGTTTGAGGCCTTTGGTCTTAAGCTGAAGCAAATTTTCTTCTAAAGAGAGACTACTCATATTCACTTTAGCGCACCTCAACCACATCGCCCGCCAACTTTTTGACAACGATTCCAGAGTCCTGACGAATCAAAAGGCCCCCATCACGGTCAATATCCACGGCCTGGCCATCGACAAAACCAGACGAATCCACAACCCGGACCCGCCTGTTGAGCGTCGTGGATAATTGTTTCCATTCCTTAAGCAAAGGATCGAAACCCTCGCGGATCAAGCCGAGATACCTTTTCTCGAGCTCCCTTAACATCTCCTGGAACAAGGCGACACGGGGCTGTTCATGCTTGGTCTCCTGTTTGAGCGAGGTGGTGTGCGCCGGCAAACTCGAGACAGACGTATTGACATTGACGCCGATACCGATCACCACAAACTTCACCTGATCGATGTCGGTGCTCAGTTCCGTGAGAATCCCCGCCAATTTCTTATTTTTGACCATAAGATCATTTGGCCATTTAATCAGGGACGTTAAGCCTGTCACGGTTTTAATGGCCCAGGAGACCGCCACCGCACTTAAAAAGATAAGCCGGGCGACCTCCAGGGGAGAAATCTTGGGCCGCAGGATCAGGGACGTGTAAATTCCCTTTCCCTTGGGAGAAACCCATAAACGGCCAAGCCTGCCGCGTCCCTGGGTCTGGGTCTCGGCGCAGACGACGGTCCCTTCCGGCGCCCCTCCTCTGGCGAGATCAAAGGCCGCATCCATCGTGGAATCGATGGTTTCATGGTAAACGATTTTTTTGCCCAATAGATTGGTTCCCAAATGATATTGGATTTCTTGAGGAAAGAGTTTATCCGGACAGCTCATCAACCGATAACCCAGATGGGGGACAGCAACAATGTCGTATCCCAATTGACGCAAATCCTCAACATACTTCCAGACCGCGGCACGGCTGATCTTTAAGACATGACTGATCTCTTCGCCGGAGATATAATCGGGAGTCTTTTTAAGGGAATCGATGATTTGGGAATGCACAGGATGGTGATTCATCAAAGGCGGGCCCCTCTAAGCCGTCGGACGATCTCCGGCAATTGTTCCAGAAAATAATCGATGTCTTTGTCCTGTGTCCAGCGCCCGATCGTTATCCTAAGAGAACCCAACGCCAGTTCATCGGACAACCCTATGGCCTTTAAAACATGAGAGGGTTCTAACGCGCCTGATGTGCAAGCAGAGCCCATGGACGCGGCGATCCCGATCATGTCCAAGCTCACCAAAAGAGACTCTCCCTCCAGAGACGAAAACGAAAAGTGGGCGTTATTGGGGAGTCTTTGGGTGGGATGACCGTTTAGATAACACTCGTCGATTTTCGTAGGAACCTCAGAGATCAATCGATCCCGCAAGTCGGTTTGCCGTTTTCTCTCCTGGGGCATATGCCTCTGGCACAGTTCGATTGCCTTCCTTAAGCCCACAATGCCGGGGACATTCTCTGTGGAGGCGCGCCGACCTCTTTCCTGATCTCCTCCTAAAAGATAATTGGCCACACGGGTTCCCTGACGAATATAAAGGGCGCCCACTCCCTTGGGCCCATAAAATTTATGGGCCGCCAGGGAAAGCGTATCACAGCCGATCTCATCGACTTTAACCGGGATATGCCCCACGCTCTGGACCGCATCGACATGGAAATGGACTCCTTGGGCCCTTGTGATTTTGCCGATCTCAGAAACGGCCTGCAGGGTTCCAATCTCGTTGTTGGCGTGCATCAGAGCAATCAAAATTGTTTGATCCCCAATCGCTTCTTGAATGGCCTGCGGCTCTACGCTTCCATACCGATCGACGTCGATAAAGGTCACAAGAAATCCTTCTTTTTGCAAATAGGAGACCGCTTCCAGGATAGAAGGATGTTCAATCCTGGACACAATCAGGTGATGGCCTTTGTCCTTTAACCGCCGGGCCGCCCCGATGAGCGCGTGGTTGTTGGATTCGGTCCCGCCTGAGGTAAAAATGATCTCATCGCTTTGGGCACCCAGAAAATGAGACACAATAGCCCTAGCATCTTCAACGGCCTTTCGGGCCTCCCGGCCGATTGCATGAGGACTGGAAGGATTGCCAAACGATTGATAGAAATAAGGCTCCATCGCCCGGATGACCTCGGGGTCCGTGGGTGTTGTTGCGGCATAATCTAAATAAATTTTATTCATTTCCTTGATTCTTCTTTTGTCTTCGCGATGACCTCATCTTACCTTTTCCGATTTCTATTGTCAACTTCGCTCTGTTAATTTGGTTTACAAATGCTTTGACTGGCAAAAAGTGCCGGCTTTCCGGAAAGGGAAAGTTGACAAAGCCCAAGGCCGATGATATAGTGACAAAAAATTTAAAAATTGGGGCCGTAGCTTAGTCCCGATGTTGCTTTAAAAAAAACTTTCAGTTGTAATCGGGATCCCGACCGAATAGCAAATTTTAGGGGCTGTAGCTCAGCTGGGAGAGCGCTTGCATGGCATGCAAGAGGTCAGGGGTT
>CAZUJQ010000089.1:0-9277 GCA_964620805.1 uncultured Planctomycetales bacterium
GGGGCGATAGCCCCTATGGACAAGATAGTGCCGAACGCAGTGAGGCTTATCTTGTCAGGAGTTCTCGTGATGATTGCTCTGGCAGGCTGCGCCAGCCCGCGGGTGACGCGCCTGCCAACGGAAAAAGTCGTGGACTTAAGCGGCCGCTGGAATGACACGGATTCCCGGCTGGTCGCTGAGGAGATGATCAAAGACTGTCTGGCCCGGCCCTGGATCAATACCTTCAACGAAAGATACCATCGCGACCCCGTCGTCATCGTGGGCACGGTGGTCAACCGCAGCCACGAGCATATCGATTCGCAGCTCTTCACAAAAGATCTGGAGAAAAATGTTTTGAATTCGGGCAAGGTCAAATTCATAGCCTCCCGCCAGGAAAGGCCGGATTTACGGGAAGAAAGAGATCAGCAGAGAACCGGCCACACGGACCCGCAGACGATCAAGCCCCAGGCCCGCGAGACGGGTGCTGACTTCATGGTTCAGGGCACCATCAATTCCGTCAAGGATGAGATCAAAGGGAAATACGCGATCCTTTACCAAGTGAATCTCGAGTTGGTGGATCTGACGACGAACCAAAAGGCCTGGATCGGCCAAAAGCAGATCAAGAAGGTGGTGGGAAAGAGCAAGTACTCGCTTTAAAGGAATAACAAATGACTGTTTAATAAATTTTAAGTTACCAATGTTGCCCATGTTGCCGACGTTGCCAAAGTTGCTTTAAACGAGGTTATATGAGGTTACATAAAGTTTCCGGAACTTTTGTGTAACTTCATGCAACATTCAAAAGGCAACTTCGGCAACTTTGGAAACCTTGGTAACATGAGTAACCTTTTTGACCATATTAAAATTTTTGCTATCCTCTTTGTTTTTGTCCTTTTAAGTTCCTGCGCCACTTCGCCCATCAATCTCCAGCCCCAAATCAACAGCCTCATTGTTGCCAATAAACCCGCCAAGGTCGTCAAGCTCCTGGCGGCAAACCCCAACGCCTACGGTACCAACAACCAACTCTTGTATCTTTTAGACAAAAGCCTTGTCCTTCATCTGGCCCACGACTACACCAAAAGCATTAAAGTTTTCGAGGAAACCAAGCTCAAGTTCGATGAGCTTTATACCCACTCGATCACCAAAGGCCTTGGGACGTGGGTCATCAACGATTATACGGCACCCTACCATGGAGAAGATTTTGAGCACGTCTTGGTTAATATTTTTCAGGCCCTCAATTTTGCAGCTTTGGATAATTTTGTAGAGGCCTTGGTGGAGGCGAGGGAGGTGGACTCCAAACTCTGGGTCATCAACAGCCAGTATGCACCGGATCAAAAGAATGTTTACAAGGAAGATGCCTTTGCCCGGTTTCTGATGGGGATTCTTTATGAGGCGAATCAAACTCCCCAGGATGACAATGACGCCTTTATCTCCTACCGGAGGGCCGCGGAAATCTATACAAAAGATTATGCGGCTAATTATGGGTTATCCGTCCCCAAACTTTTACAGGATAATCTGTTGGCCGCCTCTCAATTCATGGGGCCGGCGGAACTTAGGGAGTATCAAAGGCGTTATCCAGAAGCTGAGGGAATCAGTCTCAAGGAGAAACAGAAAAAAGCGCAGGTCTACCTTATTCAGTACAATGGTTTGATTCCGATCAAAATCCAGAGCTCGATTGCGATCCCTCTGCCGGACGGCTTTGTCGCTAGGCTGGCTTTCCCGAAATATCATGAACGGTTTTATGAGATCATTGCTTCCCAGTTGATTGCCGAGAACAAAAAAGGAGGAAGACTGGTGAGCGAATCCGAGTTGGCCCAGGATCTTGCGGGAATCGCCGTCAAGAATCTGGAAAACCGCAAGATTCGGGTCTTGGCCAAGGCGGCTTTGCGCCCTGCGGGAAAATATTTTTTAGAACGGGCCGGGGAGAAAGGGATTAGAGAAAGATACGGGGACGATTCGGCCCTGGGCTTTAAAATCGGGGCGAGTCTTTTTAACCTGGCCTCGGAACGGGCCGATTTGAGGAGCTGGCAGAGCCTGCCGGCCCAAATCCGGATCGCCAGGTTGATCCTAGAGCCGGGTGAGTATGATTTGTCTTTAGAGAATTTCAACGGCGATGATGCTCTGATGGAAGAGTTGAGGCTAGGATCCCTCGTGCTCAAGGCCGGCCAGATCAAGTTCTTGATTGTGCGGACGGTCAAATGAATCTCTCTTAAAAGCGATTGATCGCGGCGTAGAAATAAATTATAATCTTAGCGGACAATATATGGAGCAGGTTAGTTTTTTAAAGAGATATCATCAGACCATCGAAAGGAAGAAACCATGAATAAGTCGCAATTCTTTTTATTGTTGCTGGCCTTTAGTCTGGCCGGCTGCACCACGGCCCAAAAAGGAGCGGCCGCGGGTGGCCTCGGAGGAGCAGCTCTAGGAGGCGTCATCGGCCATCAGTCGGGTCATGGGGCCGAAGGGGCCGCGATCGGTGGCATCTTGGGAACCGTGGGCGGCATGGTCGTGGGTGAAAAAATGGACAAGAAATTCTGTCCGGTGTGTGGGGCCAGTTATACCGAAGGCGTGAAGTTCTGCCCCAAGGACGGGACAGAGTTGAAAATGAAGCAATGAGGATGTGAGGACAAGCCCTTTGGATTTAAGTTAGAGAACGAGTTAGAGAACGAAATTCTCTAACGGGGTTTACTTCTTTATGTTAAAATAAAGTCCATTTGATTTCCCATTCACGTGGATGAAATATTTTTTGTGCCAAACCATGGGTCAAGATCCCAAAAACAAAAAGTTTATCGCTCTGGCGGTGGTGCTTTTCTGTATAGCGGTCATCTATGGCCTAAAATTAGCGAAGGGATCAGACCCTGTTTCTAGCGGGAGTGCGACTCTTCCCCGGGCCAAGGGTAACCCGCAAGCCCCCCTCAAGATCGTGGAATACATGGATTTTCAATGTCCCGCCTGTGCTAGGGGCGCGTTCTTTCTGGACGATCTTCTTAAAAATAAACCTGACGAGGTGTACATGGAGGTGAGATATTTTCCTTTAGAGGGAAATCATCGCCACGCCCTGCGCAGCGCCCGGTACGCGGAATGCGCCGCCCAACAGGGAAAATTTTGGGACGTGGCGCATCTCCTTTTTAAAAGGCAATCCGAGTGGAAGGATCTCATCAATGCGGATCCGGTTTTTGAGGAGATCACGAAGAGCGTCCAGCTTGACATGAACAAATTGGATGTCTGCCTGGCCAACGAGGCCACGACCGATGCCCTTGTGAAAGATAAACAGGAAGGGCAATCCCGTGGCGTCCGCTCCACCCCAACGTATTTTGTCAATGAGAAGATGGTGGTGGGATCGAATTCTCTGGAAGAGGAGTTGATGGATTTTTTCGGGAGGGTCAAACATTAACGCCTTGGTCTTGGTCAGAATCTGGATTGGGATTATTTTTGTTCTCTCCGGGACACAAAAGCTCCTGGGGCCCTATCAAAATTTTCTTTATATCATCCAAAGTTATCAGGTCTTATCTCGTCCTTGGGATACGGTCGTTGCCATCATCTTGCCTTGGGGGGAATTGCTTTTAGGGATATTCGCCATCTTGGGCTTATGGACCCCCTGGGCCCTCCGGGGATTGCTGCTGTTGACGACGGTCTTTATGGCTGTCGTGGTTCAGGCCATCGTCAGGAGTTTGCCCATCCAGGAGTGCGGCTGCTTTGGAGAGGGGCTTTCGTTTCCGCTTCCCACAACCCTTCTTTTGGATAGTGTGCTGTGGATCTATATCGCTTTTCTGATCATCCGCCTGGAGCGGACGAACGGTTTCAGCATTGATCGCTATTATTTGAAGCGCGATGCACAGAAATGAGCCCGACGAAGGATCTCATGCGTGATGAAAAAAATTCTATTCTCCTTTTTGGGGATTATTATCGCCATGGCCTCCTGGCTTTATGCTGATTCCAACACCAAAGAGCCTAATGTGGCAGGACAGTTCTATCCGGCAGATCCCGAAGATCTTTCCCGCCAAATCGACAAGTTTTGGAAATCCACGTCCCGCAAACCTCACGATCAAACGATTCCCGTTTTGATCGCCCCCCATGCTGGTTATGTCTACTCGGGGGCGGTGGCTGTCCACAGCTTTAAGGCGGCGGCCCGTGGCCGTTATTCGACGATTATTTTGATCGGCCCCAGCCATTTTTTTGACTTTGAGGGGATTTCCGTGTGGCAGAAAGGTCTCTTCCGTACTCCCTTAGGAGGTATCCCGGTAGATCAGGAGTTTGCCGAAGCCCTGATCAAATCCAATCCGCAGTTTGGTTTTAAGCCAGAGGTGTTTTCCAAAGAGCATTCCCTCGAGGTGGAACTGCCTTTTCTTCAGGAGACTTTTAAAGATTTAAAAGATTTTACGATTGTCCCGATTTTGATGGGCCGGCCCGATTATAAGGTCTGTCAAAACTTAAGCCTCGCCTTGGATCAATTGATCGGAAAAAGAGAGGATGTCTTGATTGTTCTTTCTACGGACCTCTCGCATTATCATGAGGCCCAAGTGGCTCAGTTAATGGATCAGAAGACCTTGTCCTTGATTAAAGATTTAAACGCCGAAGAGCTGTGGAATCGAACTCTGCGGGGAGAAACGGAACTCTGCGGGTTCACTCCGGTTGTGACCGGGCTTTTGTATGCCCAAAAGCGGAATCTTAAAGCAGAGCTCCTCAAATACGCCCACTCCGGTGATGCGACTGGAGATAACAGCCGCGTTGTGGGTTATTCCGCGGTGATATTTACGAGAAATCCTTCAAGCCCGAACTTAGTTAATGCTGAAAAAGAAATGTTTAACGCGGATGGTCGCGGATTGCACGCGGATGGTCGCGGATTTTTAGGAGAGGATTCGCGTATATCCGCGTTTGATCTGCGACCATCGGCGTTGAAAGATTCCTTAACCCTCGAACAAAGAAAAAGATTGCTCCAGATCGCTCAAGACACAGTCAAAAAGTATGTTGAGACCGGAGAGGTCCTTGCGTTCCAGGAGACAGACCGTCGCTTACATAAAGAAGAAGGGGCCTTCGTCACGTTGCGCAAAGGCGGTGCTTTAAGAGGCTGCATCGGGCAGATTATCCCTCGAGGGCCGTTGTTTCTCACCGTGCGCGATATGGCGATTTCGGCGGCCGCCAAAGATCCCCGGTTTCCCCCTGTCGATAAAAGTGAATTGAACGATCTGGAAGTCGAAGTCTCGGTTCTATCCATCCCTCGGCTTATCCGCAATGTGGATGACATCCAGCTTGGGCTTCATGGGGTGATCCTCAGCCATCGCCTCGATGGCCATTTGGCCCACGGCGTTTTCCTCCCTCAGGTGGCGACCGAGACCGGATGGACAAAAGAGGAATTCCTCTCCCAGCTCTGCAGCCAGAAGGCCGAGCTGCCGCCAGAATGTTGGAAAGACCCCACGACCACAATCGAGATCTTTACCGCGGATGTCTTTTCGGAGAAGGATATATTGGAGTGATAATCAGACCGTAGACCGAAGACCATAGACCACAGACTTAAGGTGGAAAACCCAAAAACAATCTGGCAAGGTCTCTGGTCTACGGTCTGCCCGCCCTGGCTTTCTCGATCATTAGCGGGCCAGGGTGGTCTATGGGAATATGAAAATTCGATCCATTCGGAACATAATCATCACGATCTTCGTCATCCTCTGGACGATTGTCTTCCACTACGTATCCACCCGCGCTTTTTATCTTGAACCGCTCTTTAAAAGACGCCTGCCGATGGTAAAATTTCTTTTCCCCCCCGCCGGCTGGATCATGTTTTTTAATGTCGATGACGAATATGGTTATGTGCAGGTTTATGGCGTAAAAGGAAAAGGAATCCACCCTTTGGATCCCCACCAGATTTTGCAGACCAGAGACATCGGTTATGACAACATCCACCGGGGGGTCTTAAACAATGTTTTGGGTGAAGGGATGCAAAGGTCCTTTTGCCGTTTCTTAAAGAAGCGGTTTCCGGAGTTCGATAATTTTCTGGTAACCGTGGTTTATTATCCGTCTTTGACGAAAACACCCCACCTGCAGCATCAAAGGGTTGAGTATCAATGCCGGTGATTTTAGGGATAGGAAATTTTGGATAAACAATTATGACAAACCTCTGGCGCACCCTCTTCCTCGAAGAACGTCCCTCGATCGGGCTGGCATTTTTCCGCATCGCCGTGGCCTTGACCACGGGCCTTCACGTGCTGCCTTCCTTTCTCCACCTCGAAGACAATTATTTCCAGACCGCTCTCAAGGCCTACAACTTCAGCTTTTTTACCCCGGGCGCCGTTGAACTGGTGCAAAAGAGCTCCGATGGGGTCGTTGTGTTCTTTATCGTTCTTTTTTGTGTGACGTGGTTTTTCTTTTTGATCGGGCTCTTTACAAAGATCAGTTGCATCCTCATGGTCTTAAGCTGCTACTATTTTTATGCCCTCAATGAATTTCATATCGGGGGAAAGCTTTCCTGGGATATCCTTTTAGTCGTCCTTTTTTTGATGTGTGTCACTCCTTACGCGGGCGATTATTTTTCGGTCGACTGTCTTCGCCGCAAGGATCCCCTGGCCTACAAAAGAAAGCGGCCTTTTTTTCTGCAGAGGCTTTTGCAGCTGCAGATCGCGAGCAGTTATTTTTATACGGGCCTTTATAAGATTACCCCACCGGGCAATTGGCTGACAGGAAACCCGATGTATTATCTGATGAATTATCCTCCGGCGGGCTGCGTGAAGAATTTTCTTCTAAAGGAATTTCTGGCCGGCCATCCGCAGCTTTGTTACGGGATCGGCATCCTGATTGCCACAACGGAGCTTTTGATGCCGTTTCTGCTTTTTTATCCCCGGACGCGGCGCTCCGCCATTATTTTAGGGTTTATCTTTCATGTCCTTTTGGTATGGACGCTTCATGTGCCGACGATCTTCTTTTTTCTGTTCCCCCCGCAGCTTCTTTTGTTTATTCATCCTGACAGGATCGTGGAGTGGATTGAGAAAAAAAGGGCTATAGCCGCCCAAGGGGTCCAAAGCATTCTGGTGTACGATGGGCGCTGCCGGTTTTGTCTGAGCAATGTTCGGATGCTTCGGGTGATGGATCTATGGAACACCTTAAAGATGGTGGATTATAACGAAGTCAACTCCGATGAGAAGGGAGACCTCCCCGGTCTCCATCCCGATTTAACCATGGAACACGCCGCCAGTCAGCTCCATTTGATTGAGCCGGAGGGGACGTTGTACGCAGGCTATTTTGTCCTCCGCCGGCTTTCCTGGAAGATGCCCATGCTGTATCCGTTGATCCCGGTTTTTTATTTTCCAGGGACGGGTCTGATCGGTCCGTGGGTCTACCGCTGGGTGGCCAAGAACCGCTATCTTTTTCACTTCAATAAAACCTGCAAGGACAATTGTTGTTTCATGCCAGAGAGAAATGAGAATTTTCATTCCCCACGATAGAATCCCCAAAAGTTTTTCAAAAAATCTTCGTTAGCGATTGTATTTAAAAAAATATTTGTTAGAATAGCAATATCAATATTAAAGTAGGGACGGGCCTTGCGTTCGTCCATTTCCCTTAAATTTCGAATGGTCAAGCACCAACGAAAAACAACACGTTTAAAAAATTTTGATTATTCCCAAGAAGGAATATACTTTACTTGAGTTTGGCACTTTTTCGGGCTTTTGGGCCGTATTTTCAGGTAGTTCTCGTCGAGAAAGCAATTTTGTGGTATCGAAAACCTGTTTTTGCGATCCGAGAGACTTTTCCGACGACAAATTCGAAAATTTGCCAAACTCAAGTACTTTATAACGATTTGTACAAAAGAAAAAATTTGCTATTTTGAGCGATATCCCGAATTGAAAAAAATCGTTTTTGAACAATGGTATTGTTTACCAAAACGGTTTTCGAGCATTGGATTGGACGAATTTATCATCATGCCCAATCATCTCCATGGAATCATCGTCATCATGGGTGCCCATGGCCGTTCGATTGGATCAATGGTCGGTGCCTATAAATCATTATGCGTTGTCGAATGGTTAAAAACCATAAAGACGAATCATCTTCAAGCGGTGGGAACGTTCTGGCAGCGCAATTATTATGAGCATGTGATTCGGGATGAAAATGATCTTAATCGTATTCGCCGATACATTCTGGAAAATCCGATGAAATGGGATGAAGATGAGAATAATCCAAGAAATTGGAAGGAATAACGTACTCCTTGCGGGCGCCCATGGTGAACGGGCGGGCGCAAGGCCCGCCCCTACATCTTTTTTTTTAATTCTTCTTTTTATCATTTTTTCATTTCCTCTTCCCACCTACGCCGCCAACACCAGCGCCGTCTTGGATTCCGCGGACGGCTCAAGCGGCTTGTCCGTGCAGGACTCTTCATCCACGGAGATCTTTCATACCGATTCGGACGGGAACGTGGTCACGAAAGGGTGCCTGCGGCTCGACAGTTCCGGGACAGAGTGCACAACGGCAGAAAATTTGGTGGTGGACGGCAATTTAGGGATCGGCACAACGACGCCCAGTGTGCAATTGGACATTGAGGGGACGGCCTCCGCTGGAGGGATCGACATCAACAATACCGCGGCCGATGGGGACCCGCGCCTGGCCTTTCAGCTTTCCGGGACATCAGCTTTTACGCTGGGTGTGGATGACAGCGATGGAGATAAGTTCAAATTGGGGACAACGGCGATCGATACGAATACGAGGCTGACGATTGACTCGAACGGAAATGTTGGGATTGGAATGACCGTGCCGTTGGTGTTGCTGCAGGTGGGGACGGGAGGGACGTTGAACAATGTAGGAAGCGGAGATGTGTATATTCAGAATGATCTGGAGGTGGATGGAACGATCTATGGGGACGGCTCCGGGATCAGTGGACTCTCCTCAGCCGGTGGTTGGACCGATGGCGGGACCAACGTGTATGTGACGACTTCTACTGATAGCGTGGGGATCGGGACATCCCAACCCTCAACCCAGTTGGACATCGAGGGGACGGCCTCTTCCGGAGGGATCGACATCAACAATACCGCGGCCGATGGGGACCCGCGGATTGCGTTTCAGCTTTCGGGGACATCGACCTTTACGATGGGCGTTGATGATGGAGACTCCGACAAGCTCAAGATCGGGACGAGCGCGATCGACACGAACACCCGGCTGACGATAGATTCCAGTGGGAACGTGGGGATTAGCACATCTGCTCCGAGTGTGCAGTTGGATCTGGAGAGCGGGGGCGCCAGTGATGGGATCGACATCAATAACACCGCCGCGGACGGTGACCCGCGGATCGCGTTTCAGTTGTCGGGGACATCGACCTTTACGA
>CAZUJQ010000090.1:0-8951 GCA_964620805.1 uncultured Planctomycetales bacterium
TTCGTCGGAAAATAGAAAACCTGCGAAAACAAATCCCGGCTCAATCAATTGTAAACTTGAGTTTGGCAAATTTTCGAATTTGTCGTCGGAAAAGTCTCTCGGATCGCAAAAACAGGTTTTCGATACCACAAAATTGCTTTCTCGACGAGAACTACCTGAAAATACGGCCCAAAAGCCCGAAAAAGTGCCAAACTCAAGTTGTAAAATTTAAACTCGTACCGTGAAAATTTTGCCAAACTCAAGTTATTATTAAAATGGCCAAGCCAACGATTCCCCCTTTATCAGGAACCCTTTTTGAGAACTCGGCGACAGAAGATCAGCTTGAGGACGCCCCTTTAAGTGTGCGGATGCGGCCGAAGACCCTCGAGGAATATGTGGGCCAAACTCATATTTTGGGAGAAGGGAAGCTGTTATCCCGGGCCATCCAGGCCGACCGCCTAAGCTCCCTCATCCTTTACGGGCCGCCGGGATCAGGGAAAACCACCCTGGCCCACTGTATCAGCCACACGACGCAATCCCATTTTGAGCGGGTCAACGCCACCTCTTCCAATGTCGAGGAGCTAAGGAAGATCATTGCGGCCTCCCAGATGCGCCGAAAGACCGCCCAAAGAAAGACGATTCTCTTTATTGATGAGATCCATTCAAAAAAAACAGGTGAACTACGACCGCGACGGCAATGCCCATTATGATACGGCCTCGGCCTTTATCAAATCCATGCGGGGATCCGACCCCCAGGCGACCCTCTACTGGATGGCCAAGATGCTTTATGCCGGAGAGGATCCGCGGTTCATTGCCCGCCGGATGTGCATCTGTGCCACCGAGGATGTGGGCAATGCCGATCCCCAGGCCTTGGTTGTGGCCAGCGCCGCCTTGCAGATTTCAGAGTTCGTGGGATTGCCCGAGGCCCGGATCCCTCTGGCCCAGGCGGCGATCTACATCGCCTGCGCCCCCAAATCGAATGCCGCGTATCTGGGAATCGAAAAGGCCTTGCAGTTTGAAAAAGAAATTAAAAAGACCCTGAAGGGACGAACACCCCCTAAACTGGACAAGCCGTGACAACCCCCAAAATCCCCCAAATCACAACCCCCAAAATCCAATTGTTTATTAAAATAAAAAATGTTAAAATGCCGACCATAGAATAGAGATGGATGCCAAAGGTCATTTAAGAAAAAAATTCTTAACCCTTTTAAGAGACCAGAAGAAGGAGGATCGGCTTAAAAAAAGCAGGGACATCCTCAAGAAACTTTTTTCTATGCGGGAATTTAAGAATTCTAAAGTCATTATGTTTTATGCAGCCTTTGATGGGGAAGTGGACACATTTGAAATGATTCAGCAGGCACAGAAATTAGGAAAAAAAATCGCCTTACCGATGATTATAAGGAACCAAAAACGAAAGAACTTGCGTCCGGCATTGGTCGCGAATCTCAATCAGCACTTGAGGCTCGGATCTTACGGGATCAAAGAGCCTAAGCGCTCCCAATGTCCCTCGGTGGAAGTGGAAAAAATCAATTTGATCATTGTCCCTGGAGTAGCCTTTGACCGGCGCAATAATCGTCTGGGACGAGGCCAGGGTTACTATGACCGGTTCTTAAGCGAGGTTCCTTCCTCTATTCCGACCTTTGGGCTCGCCTTCGATTTCCAAATTGTGCCCCAATTACCCCATCAGCCAGAACACGACGTCCGTGTTTCCCGCGTGATCGTTAATTAAAACCGGCTGAAAAATTCCGGACTCATCTTACGTTGAGCTTAAAACTTGCTCAATATCAATATCGAGAAGGGAGCAGAGAATGCTTGATCGATTAGACTTTATCACATTGGTTTTGCCTTCCCTGACATTTGTCGGAGGGCTGTTGGCGGGCTTTGTGATCCGTTGGTTTTTTGCTGGTCAAAAGATTCGCGCTGCCGAAGAGAAGGCGCGGGAGTTAAGGGCGACCACGGATCGGGAAATCGAAAACCGCAAAAAAGAGGCCGAGATCGCAGCCCGGGATTTGCTGATTAAATTGCGCCAGGACTTCGAGAAGGAGACCAAAGACCGACGGGAAGAGGTCTTGACGACAGAGAAACGCATCCTCCAGAAAGAAAAAAATCTGGAAAAAAGGCTGGATCTTTTAGAGAAAAAAGAGAAGGATATCAATGGCCGCCTGAACAGTCTTCATACAGATGAGATCGCGGTCAAACATAAAAAAGAGGAGTTGGATCAACTGCTCTTGGAGGAGAAAAAGAGGCTTCAAGCCCTTTCCAATTTGACGCCAGAAGAGGCCAAAAAGCTTCTTTTATCCCGCCTGGACGAAGAATTGATCCAGGAGAAAGCCGGCCGGATCCGGCGCATGGAAGACGAGATTAAAGAGAATGCGGAAAAAAAGGCCCGGGAGATCATTTCCACGGCCATTCAGCGCTGCGCCTCGGATCATACCGCAGAGACAACGGTGAGCGTTGTGCCCCTCCCCAGTGACGAGATGAAGGGCCGCATCATCGGCCGGGAAGGACGCAATATCCGGGCCTTGGAGGCGGCGACGGGCGTAGATATCATCATCGATGATACCCCAGAGGCCGTGACGATTTCGGGTTTTGACATGGTCCGCCGGGAGATCGCCCGGATTGCGCTGGAACATCTGGTGGCCGATGGACGAATTCATCCCGGGCGCATTGAAGAGGTTGTCGAAAAGGCCAAGAAGGAATTGGACGACCGGATCAAACAAGAGGGGGAGCGGGCGGTCTTTGACTTGGGAGTTCCTAATATGCATCCGGAGCTCTTGAAGCTCATTGGCAGGTTGAAATTCCGCACCAGCTTCGGCCAGAATGCCCTGCAGCACACCAAAGAAGTGGCTTATCTCATGGGGGTCATGGCCTCGCAGTTGGGACTGGATCCCAAAATCGCGATTCGGGCGGGCCTCCTCCACGATATCGGAAAAGTGGCCAGCCAGGATGCGGAGGAGGGCACCCATGCCATTGTGGGCGGCAATCTGGCGCGCAAATACGGAGAACACGAAGAAGTCGCCCGGGCCGTGGAATCGCATCATGAAGAAGTCGAGATGAACACGATTTACGGCGTCTTAGTCTGCGCGGCGGATGCGATCAGCGCGGCCCGTCCGGGTGCCCGCGCCGAGACTCTGGAGACGTATGTCAAACGATTGGAGAATCTTGAGAAGATCTCCAATTCCTTCAAAGGCGTGGAAAAGACCTTTGCCCTGCAGGCCGGCCGGGAAATCCGGGTGATTGTGAATCCGGAAAAGATCAATGACGATGAGGCGATTGTCCTGGCGCGGGACATCCGCAAAAAAATTGAAGAAGAGATGGAGTACCCCGGCCATATTAAGGTGATGGTGGTCCGCGAGACGCGGGCGGTGGAGTATGCAAAATGAACATCCTTTGCATTGGTGACATCGTGGGCCGACCGGGGCGAACCGCCGTCGAGAAGCTCCTGCCGGCCTTAAAAGAGGAATTCCATCTGGATATGGTGATTGCCAATGGCGAAAACGCCGCCGGAGGATCTGGCATCACCCCGCGGGTGGCCAATCACCTGTTTAACCTGGGCTGCGATGTCTTAACGACGGGTGATCATATCTGGGATAAAAGCGAGATCCAGGAATTTCTCAATACAACCGAGACACTGCTTCGGCCCGCGAACTTTCCTTCAGGCGCTCCGGGCCGGGGCTGGTGTGTGTACCAGAGCGCTCAAGGCCAAAAAATAGGCGTAATAAATCTTTTGGGCCGGGTTTTTATGCGGTATAATATCGATTGTCCTTTTCAGAAATTGGCCAAGATCGTTGAAAATTTAAAGAAAGAAACTCCTATCCTGGTTGTTGATATGCATGCGGAGGCGACCAGCGAAAAAATAGCCCTGGGATGGTTTAGCGACGGGAAAGTCTCCGCGGTGGTGGGCACCCACACGCATGTCCAGACCGCGGATGAAAAGATCCTGCCCCAAGGCACGGCTTATATTACAGATCTCGGCATGACAGGGCCTTATGATTCCGTCATTGGACAGAATAAAGAAAGAATCGTTCAGCGGTTTTTAAGTTCTTTGCCCCATCGATTCGAAGTAGCCAAAGACGATATGCAGCTTCATGGCGTGGTTCTGGATATCGATGAGACCACCGGCAGGTCCCGTAGCATCACGAGGGTGCAGCGCAGCTTTAAGGAAACGAACATTTAGAGAAAATCTTTTAAAGGAGGGCTTAAAGATGGCAAGCTGGGACGGCTTAGACCGCAGAAAATTCCCTAGGGTCAATTATCCGTGCTTGATTACGATCCGGCATGAACACGGGAAACCCGAGGCTTTTCTAACCCATACCGAGAATATTGGAATCGGCGGAGTATGCATCATCCTGAACAAAGAGATCAGCTTGTTTGCGCCTGTCGAACTCGAAATCGATTTGCTGGATACCAATCCTCATATCAAATGTCAGGGCCGGGTGGTGTGGTCGGTCCGCCGCAAGAGTGAAGAAAAGAAGAAGCCCTTATTTTATGACATGGGCATAGAATTTACGGATATAAAAGCCGATGAGCGAAAGCGTCTCGATGAAATCGTCAGCCGCCTGGCCATGCGACAGCAAGAACCCAACCCCTTATCTGCAAAAACATTTGAATTTTAGAAGAGATTTTAGCCATCCGCTTTAATCATTCATCATAAAGGGAAAATTTAATGATCAGAGTCCGATTCGCCCCCAGCCCAACGGGTAATCTTCATATTGGAGGCGCCCGCACCGCCTTGTTCAATTGGATGTATGCCAGATCCCAGGGCGGACAGTTTATCTTAAGGATCGAAGACACCGATCAGGAGCGCTCCAAGAAAGAATTCATCGATGAGATCTTGCACAGCCTCGAGTGGCTCGGATTAAAATGGGATGAATTGTGTTTTCAAAGCCAACGTTTTGATATTTATAAGAAATATGCTATTAGTTTAATTAAGAGTGGTAAAGCCTATCAGGAAGGAGAGGCCGTAATTTTAAAAATTCCACAAGGATTTAGGGATATTAGAATCATTGATCTCATCCGTGGTGAAATCAACTTTGATATTACAAGCATTAAAGATCAGGTCTTAATGAAATCCGATGGGTCTCCTACCTACAGCTTTGCTTGTGTGGTGGATGATGCCGAAATGGAGATGACTCATGTTATACGTGGTGAAGATCATATTTCCAATACACCTAAACAAATCTTAATTTATGAGGCACTGGGATTTAATATCCCAAAATTTGCTCATCTTCCCTTAATCATGGGTCAGGAAGGCGGCCGGCTCTCCAAGCGCACCGGTGCGGTGGCGGTCAGCGAATACCGGGCCATGGGATTCTTGCCAGAGGCGCTGGTCAATTATTTAATGCTTTTGGGCTGGTCTCCGGGGAAAAATCAAGAAGTGGTGGAGATCGCCGCAGCCGTTAAGGAATTCTCCCTTAAGAAGGTCAATAAGACCGCGGCGATGTTTTCCCTGGAGAAACTGCGGTGGATCAACGCCCAATACATAAAGCGTATGACACCCTCCGCCTTAAAAGAGCGGCTGATTCCCCTCTTGAAAGAGAAGGGATTTGGGGATGGAAGGATAGAGGGCGGCCATCGTTTGGATGAAATTATCGCGGCTTTTAAGGGGAGGCTCGTCACGTTGACGGATTTTCTGGACTGGACGGGTTTTATTTTTGAGGACCGATTGGAGATTCCGCCAGAGCTCAAAGACAAATTTTTTTCGCGGGATTTGACTAAGGAATTTTGGCTCTTGCGAGAGCGGTTAGACGGGCTAGAGAGCTTTACCAAGACAGCCTGTGAGGAGGCCTTCCGGGATTTGGTTTCGGAATTGGGGATGAAGGCGGCGGATTTGGTCCATCCGGTCCGGGTGGCACTGACGGCGAACCCCGTGGGGCCCGGGCTTTTTGAGACCATGGCGATTCTAGGAAAAGAGAAGACCCTGAAACGGCTTTCTCAGATCATTCAAACTCAATGGGCTAAGGGAGGTGTTGTATGAACTTGAGATGGCCTCTTTTGCTGGCAATGGTTCTATGCTTGGCGTTGACAACGACGGGCTGCGCGGCGACCAAACGGACAATCGACAAGGCCGACAAGTGGATTCAAGAGAATCTGTGGTGAGGCGCGACATCCTGACTCGCCCGTCCTAACGCATTTTTGCCCTGTCGTCTAATTGGTAGGACATGAGACTCTGGATCTCAGTGTCTTGGTTCGAGTCCAAGCGGGGCAGCCATACTAATCTCTTGATTTATCCGTCGAGAGATAATAAAAACCCTGATCGGGTGCACCGGTTGGGGTTTTTCATTCTTTGAGGTGTCAAATGGTTAGGGCATAATTTATGGGCATTCCTCGACGGAATTCGACATTAAGCAAAGTTCGTTAAACACCCCGCCCGTATCGGTCAATTTTTCTGTCTAACGTATCTCTTCATCTCCAAATTGCCAGATTTTTAATCGGCAGTGTTTAATCGATATTCCGGCAGATATTTGCTACTAATGGAGCGCGGCAAATATCGATTAAGCGATTTTGGGAAAATTCAGAGGCATAAAGAAGATCATTTGAGAGTTGCTTGCCAGAGAGTGGACTGTTTTTGCCAGTCCACTTCGGAGGCGATTTCTCGGAGAGTGTTGTCAGAGAGGTGGGAGATTTTCTCGGTGGGAAGCGTGAGGATATTCTCTTGGATTTCTGTTGAGAGGAAGTTGAGTGTCATAAGCTGGCTCACACGGGCCGGGCTCATGTTGAGCCACACAGCGGCTTGTTTGAAGTCGCGGATGCGGCCTTCATCAAACAGGCGACTGATCTGGCGGGCAAGGATGAGGTTCTTGACGATTGTGGGCTCTTTTTGAATCTCGATTTCCTTGTGCCAGCGGTTATGCGGTTGGCAGGATTTGAGATCAGCGACGAATTCAAAGCATTTGTCGATGCCTTTGACGATTAACGAAAGCCTCTTGGTATCGTGGGCATATTCGACACGTTCGAGAATCTTTTTGAGGATTTTTCGTTTTTCATCAGGGAAAAGGCCGTCCCAAACCGGCGATATGATGGCTTCCATCTCGGTTGCGCAAGAATGATCCTTTATCAGAGAACGGTTCGCGCACAGGAGCTTGAGTTGCCCCATGACCGCATTCTCAATAGCTTGTGCGTTAAGCGACTTGGTGGGGCATTCATCGTAACCGCGTTTTTGTGCGTTTGAACAAACGTAATAACGGTATTTATGTTTGTTTTGTTTGAGCGTGTAGGTGTGAAACATGACCGCATTGCATGTGGGACAGTGCAAAAGATGGTTGAGAAGCCCGGTGCACTCGGTATTCTTGAAAGCTTTGCGATCAACAGCATTTTCTTTTAGTTTTTCCTGTGCCTTTTTGAATGTTTCCTCGTTGATGATGGCGGGTTGTTGCCCGTCGTAAATCTGTCCGGCATATTCAATCTTGGCGATATAGCGCACGTTTTTGATCAAAGATTGGATTTGAGTAACGCCGTATTTCTTCCCGCCGTAAGTTTTGCCGCTACGCATTGTCCACTTCCTTGAACGCAATCCCCGCTGATTTAAAATTTGCGCAACTTGCATGAGTGAATTCCCTTCGAGGTAGAGTTTAAAGATTTCCTGCACGACCGTCGCCTCTTCAGGATTAATAATCAGCTTTTTCTTATCGTCTGGATTAACAGAATAACCGAACGGCGAGCGACCCCCGAGCCACTGACCGCGCTTTCGTGCCGCGCCCATTTTGTCCCGTGTTCGTTCGCTTATAATTTCCCGTTCAAATTGTGCGAAGGAAAGCAGGATGTTAAGTGTCAGCCTTCCCATCGAGGTGTTGGTATTAAATTGTTGGGTGATCGATACGAAGGTTACATTATTCTTATCGAAGAATTCAAGAAGCTGGCTAAAATCCAGCAGAGAACGTGAGAGACGGTCAACTTTATAGACGACAACACAATTAATTTTACCTTCTTTAATATCATTAAGCAGTTTTTGGAGAGCAGGGCGTTCAATATTGGCCCCGGTGAATCCACCGTCATCATAGCAATCGGGAAGAGCGATCCATCCTTCGTGCTTTTGGCTCGCGATATAGTTCTCCGCGGATTCGCGTTGATTATCAAGGGAGGTAAAATCCTGATCGAGCCCCTCGGTGGTCGATTTACGCGTATAGATCGCGCAATTGACCCATTTCTTATCTTTTGGTTTTTCGTTCGTCATAAGTTGAAGAATAAAAAGCCGTTCCAGTGCGCGCCGGTGATTTCTTTGGCAATCGCGGTCAGGCTTTTATAAACCTTCCCTTTATATTCGAACCCGCCGTCAAGAACGCGAATTTCAATCATCTGTCCTTTGTAATCTTTAGTGATAACTGTTCCCGGAATGGGTAGGCGCATATCGCGGCTTTGCTTTTTAGCCGTACCTTCGCTCTTGGTCTGTCCGTTGGTCGGCCTAAGTGCCTTGTTATTGACCGGATCGTATTGAGCGATCAAAGTTTTGATCCTGCCTTTGGCCTTATCCGAAAGTTCCCCGTAAGCCGTTTCCTGCAGGCGGTGAGCAATCCGTCGCCATAAAAACACTTTATTGCTACAGGAAGGGCTTTCTTGTCCGAATATTTCGACATATTTGGCCTTAAGCTCGCTTAAAGATGCGTCCTTGAGGCACATTATTTCGCTTATAAGAGTTTCGTTTGGCATGGCCCGCTTCCTTTCGTTAGTGAGATATAGCCATAAGTTCGAGCGAATAGCAAGGCCGAAGAGAGTGTGCTCTCCGTCGGCAGATCGCCTTGCTATGCGGCGAAGGTTATGGATGTATTGTGACGAGGAGGTGATCGCCAATGGCAGTCGTTATAAGAGAAGCCGACGAGGAGTTGGGAGCGGAAGAAAAGCTGGTCGCTTTAAAGATTTTGTTGGTGATTTACTTGCACGACAAGAGATATCTTGACGCGCTTGAGGATATAGAGGAACTCTTGAACGACCCGAAAATGGATCAAGACAGGAGATATTTGCTTTTGAAACAGGAA
>CAZUJQ010000091.1:0-8922 GCA_964620805.1 uncultured Planctomycetales bacterium
ACGGTTTGAAGCAGGGGACGATGGGGTAATCCCATCTCCTACTCTACTGGGATTTGTAAATTTACCCATTAACCCATGGACCCAGCCCTTCAACAATTTCTCTCCTATCTCGAAATCGAGAGGAACTATTCTCCCCACACGGTCCTCAATTACAAGGTGGATTTGGAGGAATTCTGGAGTTTTTTAAATCGCTCGTCTTTGTCTCTTAAGAGGGTCGATTATCCGGTTTTGCGGCGGTACTTAAGCGAGCTTAAAGGAAAGCAGTACAAACCTAGGAGCCTCGCCCGAAAACTGTCGTCTTTACGCAGTCTTTTTAAATTTTTAGAGCGGGAGAGTCAGATAGAAAGCAACCCCGCCTTGAGCCTGACAAGTCCCAAGCTCGACAAAAAACTTCCTCAGTTTTTGGATGAGCAAGAAATGGTTCGTTTCGTCGAATCTCCCAACAACGCTCAAATCTCCGGCAAAAGAGACCGGGCGATTTTGGAAACCCTCTATAGCACCGGAATCCGGGTGAGCGAACTCGTGGGGCTCAACGTCGATAGCGTGGATTTTATTGGGAATATCGCTAAGGTTGCTGGAAAAGGAAAGAAAGAAAGGCTTGTCCCTATCGGTGACAAGGCCTTGGAGGCCATCCGGGATTATTTGGACAGCCGAGACGGCCACCCCCACGGCGCCTTATTTTTGAATAAAACCGGAAAACGTTTGAGCGCCAGGAGCGTTTGTAACATCACCAACAAATACATCCGGCTCACCAGTCTAAGAAGCCGCCTCTCTCCTCATGTCTTAAGGCATTCCTTCGCCACCCATCTTTTGAATCGGGGGGCGGATCTTCGCTCGGTCCAGGAACTCTTGGGGCACGCCAATCTTTCCACGACCCAAATCTACACGCATGTGACCACACAACGTTTGAAAGATGTCTATGAAAAAGCGCATCCCCGGGCGTAATGCCGTGGGTAACCAGGATAAAGATGTTATTTTTTAAAATGCCGCTGACCCTCATTTATGACTTTGTCTTTCTCATCCTCTTTGTTATTTTTTTTCCTTATTTAGTCTTCAAGCGGAAGTGGCATCGCGGCTTTGCGATGCGCTGGGGCGTATTCCCCCAAGACATCCCAACGACGCTCAAACAAGGAAAGAATATCTGGGTTCATGCGGTCAGCGTGGGGGAAGTCCTGGCCATGAGAGGTTTGATCCGGGCCCTTAAGGAAAGATTCCCCGGCTATCAGGTGATTATGTCGACCGTGACAAAGGCCGGCTATAAGGTCGCCGCCTCCCAACTTCAGGAAGAAGCCAGCACCATCCTTTATGCGCCTTTGGATTTGAGCTGGATTGTTAATCGGTATATCAAGTTGATTCGGCCGCACATTTACATCGTGGCGGAAACCGAGATCTGGCCTAATTTATTTATGGCTTTGAAAAGGCAGGGCGTTCCGATTATCTTAGTTAACGGCCGGATCTCAGACAAGGCTTTTAAAGGGTATTCCCGATGGCGTTATTTCTTAAGAAGAATCCTCAATTGTGTCGACCATTTTTGCGTGCAAAGCCAAGGGGATGCCCAGAGAATCATTCATCTGGGTGTTGATTGCTCCAGGGTGGAAGCCGTCGGCAACCTTAAATTTGATAATTTACCGCTCAAGACCGAATTTGGGCTGCGGGATTTTGGCTTTAACGGACATGAATTGTTATGGATTGCGGGAAGCACCCATTCCGGAGAAGAGGAGATTGTTCTTAAGGTTTTTAAATCTTTATTATTCGAATTTCCCAACGTCAGGCTGGTCATTGCGCCCCGCCATGTGGAGCGAACCGATGAGGTGGTGGGATTAATCAAGGGTTTCGATCTTCCCGCGGTGAGGCTTTCCGAGTTGCACAGCGCCACACAAAAGCCCCGGTCGGTCGTGGTCGTGGATACGGTAGGGCATCTACGTTCTTTGTATGGTCTCTCGAAGATCGTTTTTGTGGGCAAGAGCCTGACGGTGCAGGGCGGGCATAACATCATTGAGCCGGCGTTTTTTGCCAACGCCATTGTGGTGGGCCCGCATATGCAGAATTTCCGGGATGTCATGGGGATTTTCCTGCAGCACCAGGCAATCATCCAGGTCGAAAATGCCAATCAGTTATCCGTCCAGATCCGGAGATTATTGCGGCACCCTCAGGAAATCACCCGCCTGGGCCAGAGCGCCAGAGAGGTGATTCAAAAGTATCAGGGGGCAACAGAGAAGACGTTAAAGGTCATTGAGGAGTTGATTACGGTTTAGTATTTTAAAGAGGTGATCAGGATATCAGAGAGGATTGGTTGTTAGGTCAAGGTTAAGTAGTGAGTTAAGTTGTGGGTTGTGAGTAGTGAGTAGTGAGGTTTTGACTCACTCCTTAACCCCACTACCTAACTCACTACATTACCTTAACCTTTTACCCTAATTCTAATGGCCTGATATTCCCCATGGGTATTAGTTAGTGACAGATGAGCAAGATACTATCTTGGCGAAATTTCCAGTGCCGCTTTTAACCGCTTGCTCCTGGCTCTACGCAGGCGCGGTCAAAAATGTCTTGCGTTGCTATGAGCGCGGTTTGTTGAAGAAAGAAAGGCTTTCCAAACCTGTGATCAGCGTCGGAAACGTCACCTGGGGCGGGGTGGGGAAAACGCCGCTGGTTTGTTGGATTGCCGAGTACCTTAAAGGAAGAGATTTAAAGCCGGCGATCCTGACCCGGGGCTATATGGCTGAAAGCGGTTGTATCAGTGACGAATCCCAGATGCTCAAACAAGTTCTGGGAGATGTGCCGGTGGGGGTGGGGTCCAACCGAATCAAGTCGGCTGGACGGATTCTCAAAGAGTATCCCGCGGATGCCTTTATTCTGGATGACGGATTCCAGCACTGGCGCCTCCTAAGGGATTTGGACGTTGTGGTCATTGATTCTACAAACCCTTTTGGCAATGGGCATTTAATTCCGCGGGGGATTTTGCGGGAGCCCTTAAAGGCGTTGTTGCGGGCAGGATGTTTCGTGTTGACGAAAACCGATTTAGGCCAGGGGAATATCGAAACGATCAAAACTCGACTCTACAAGATTAATCCGCAGGTGCCTGTGGTTGAGACTATCCATCAAGCGGTAAATTTGGTCAGCGTGTCCCATCCGGGAGAAACCCGAGACCTTCAATTCTTAAAAGGAAGAAAGATCGGGGCGTTCGCCGCGATCGGCGATCCGGGTTCCTTTGAAAAAACGCTTGATTCCTTAGGCGCGGCAGTGACTTTCTTTTCGCCCTTCCGCGATCACCATCAATATAGCGAGAACGACCTGCGCGCTGTTATGCAGCTTGCCCGCAAGAACTCCGTTGCCACACTCGTCACCACCCAAAAAGACGAAGCGCAGCTTCTTCCTTTTTTAGAATCGTGGCCCCAGGGATTCTCCATTTTTAGTTTAAGGATCCGGATTGCAATCACCAAAAATCGAGATGAATTCACCCATCGAATATCTGCTTTATTTTAATGTCCGGGTCTTGGTGTTTGTGGTCCGGCATCTGCCTTTGCGGATGGCGCTGGGGCTAGGGCGGGCCATCGGGAGCCTTGCCTATTATCTTGATCTCAAGCACAAATCCCAGGTGTGTGCGAACTTAAAGATCGCCTTTGCCAGGACCAAAAGCCCCGAGGAGATCCGCGCCATCACCAAGGCTTTTTTTCAGAATTTCGGACAGAATTTGATTGAGCTGTTTCTTATGCCGTCCTTGAAGCCGGAAGAGATGACGAAGCTGGTGGCGATCGAGGGCAGAGAGCATTTGGAGGAGGCCCTGCAAGCAAAAAAAGGAGCGATTATTTTGGCCATGCATTTTGGCAGTTGGGAGCTGGCCAGCCGGGCCTGTGCGATGCTAGGGCATCCTTACAAGGTGATTGTCAACCCTCAGAAGAGATTTTTCCGTTTGGACGGGCTTTTAAATTTCTACCGGGAGTTGGGAGGGGCGGTCGTGCTTTCCCGGAAGACAGGCACTCGAGAGCTGGTCAAGGGCTTGCTGCACAATAACGAGGTTATCGCCATGGTGGTGGATCAGGGAGGCAGGGAGGGAGTTTTGGTTCCTTTTTTTGAGAGACAGGCCTCTTTGTCTGCCGGGGCCATTCGTCTGGCTCTCAAGTGGGGGGTGCCGCTTTGTTTTTCGGTCATTGTCCGCGAAGGCCCCGCGAGCCACCGGGTGATCCTCCACAAGTCCTTAGAATTGGAAAATACAGGTCAGACAGAAAAAGATGTTGTTGTCAACTTGACCAAGTTTGCGCGGTTCATGGAGCATTACATCAAACAATACCCTGCCGAATACATGTGGTTTTATAAGATCTGGAAATATTCCAAAGAATCCGTCATTGCGATCCTCAACGACGGCAAAAAGGGGCATCTTAATCAGTCCCTGGCTTTGGCCCGAACACTGGAAACCGCTTTATCAGAGCGGGGAGTCCAATCCCAGACTCAAATTTTGGATGTGGAATTCCGGAAGACTTTCTGGGCGCGGTGGATTCCCCCTTTGAATTCTTTGCTCCCTTCCTTTTTGGTCCAGGGACGATGGGCCCTCTTAAGACAAGCGTTGACGCCGGAGTCTTTCCAAAGGCTTATGTCGGTCAAGGCGGATTTTGTGGTCTCTTGTGGGTCTTCGGTCGCGTCTTTGAACCATCTTCTCTCTCGAGATCATCAGGCCAAGAGTCTGTGTGTCTTAAAGCCGGGCTTTTTAAGTTTTAAGAGATTCAACCTGGTCGTTTTGCCCCGGCATGATCAACCTCATTTTTCCCGGATTCGCCAGGGGATCGTGGCGACGCGCGGGGCCCCTAACATGATTGCCCTGGAATATCTTGAGCACCATTCGGAATTATTGCTTAAGCGTTTTTCGCATTTGAAATCGCGCCTCGCCTTGAAGATCGGCTTGTTCATCGGTGGCGATAACAAAAACTATTCTGTAACCGAGTCTCTAGTGAAAGTCGTTGTTGATCAAATCAAAGAGGTCGCCGAAGAGCTCGATTGCGATATCCTGGTGACGACGTCCCGGCGCACCGGTGGCCGCGTGGAAAGTCTTCTCAATAGAGAGCTCAAGAAGTATCCCCGGTGTCCGCTTTTGATTATTGCCAACCGTTTGGAGGTGCCGGAGGCCGCGGGCGGGATCTTGGGGTTATCGGATATCCTGGTTGTCTCAGGCGACAGCGTCTCCATGATTTCAGAGGCGGCCAGCTCGGGAAAAGACACCATTGTGTTCACGATAAAAAAAAGAAAAAAGATCATCCCCTTAAAGTTGGCGCCTCTCAAGCACGATGTCTTTATAGAGAAATTAAACGATGAAGGCTATATTGTGGCGTGCGATCCTTCGAAGGTCGGCCGATTGATTTATGATGTCGCCAAGCAGAAGATCAAAACAAAGACGTTGGATGACCGCCCCATTCTTTTAGATGCGGTTCGAGAGATCCTATGAAAGTTTTACAGATCCTTCCAGCGCTCAATGTGGGCGGCGTGGAAACGGGCACCGTGGATTTGGCCAAATACCTGACCATGCACGGCCACGGGTCTTTGGTGGTCTCGGCTGGTGGAACCCTTGTCGGCGAGTTGGAAAGGACGGGGGTCAAACACGTCACCCTTCCCGTGCAAAAAAAATCGCCTTTCACGATATTCCGGTGCGTTAAGGAGCTTAAAAAAATTATTGAGCTGGAAAAGGTCGATATCGTTCACGCCCGTTCCCGCGTGCCGGCGTGGATAGGCTATTTTGCCTGCCGAAGAACACAGGCCCAGTTTGTCACCACCTGCCATGGCTACTATTCCAGGCATCTTTTTAGCCGGGTGATGAGTTGGTCAAAATTGGTGATTGTGCCCAGCCAAGTCATTGGCAAGCACATGATGGAGAGCTTTCGGGTGCCGGTTCAAAATATCCGGATCATCCCTCGCAGCGTTGATTTGGAGAAATTTCGAGCTCTCCCACAAAAGTCGCCCGGACAATCGGAATTTGTCGTTTCCATCATAGGTCGCATCACTCCCTTGAAGGGCCACCCTTATTTTTTAAAGGCGATGGCCCAAGTGATTCGGACCATGCCTTATGTTAAGATTTGGGTGATTGGCGATACCCCAGAACAAAAAGAATCCTATAAGAGGGAACTAATGACTTTGGTTCACCGTTTGGGCTTAGATGGCCATGTAGAATTCTTGGGGAACCGCCGCAACATCCCGGAATTATTATCTCAGACGACAGTCGTAGTCATGGCCACGGTGACGCACGAGGCGTTTGGACGCGTCATCCTAGAGGCCCAGGCCATGGGCTCTCCGGTGGTGGCGACCCGGGTCGGAGGGGTCGTGGATATCATCGAACATGGCGTCACAGGGCTGCTTGTCCCCCCTCGGGATCCGGAGGGCATGGCCGAGGCGGTCCTGCGGATTTTGAAAGATCGCAAATTCGCCGAGCGGTTGGTGGCCGCGGCAAAAAATAAACTGGAAGCCCACTTTACCTTAAATGAGATGGCCACCCGGACTCTTAAGGTGTACGAGGAGCTTTTGCACTCCTCCAACATCCTAGTCATTAAATTGAGCTCTGTGGGTGATGTGGTTTTGGTGACCGCGGCCCTTAAGGCCCTGCGGGAAAAATATCCCTTGGCCAAGATTTATTGTCTCATCGGCCGGGAAGCCCAGGATATCTTGCAAAGATGCCCCTACGTGGATGATATTCTGGTGTTCGATGGGAACGGCAGAGATCGGGGGCTTAGGGGCCTTTTACGCTTCTCAGCGAGACTGCGTTCGTATAATTTTGACAAAGTGATTGATTTCCAGAACAACCACAAAAGCCATATCTTAGCTTCTTTAAGTTTTCCCCGGCAGAGCTACGGCTATCGCCAGAAACTCGGCTTTTTGCTGGCATACTCTTTGCGAGATACCACAAAAAACTTAACGCCGGTTGAGCACCAATTTCAGATTTTGAAGTTGCTTGAGATGGACTATCCTCCGCATCCTCGCCTTGAGCTTTGGCCCTCGGCCCAAGATCATGACTATGTTAAGAATCTTTTCGACTCAGAATGGTTGGGAAACGCCAAAGATATCGTGGGAGTCCATATCGCCGCCTCGAAGCGATGGGAAACCAAGAATTGGCCTGTGGAGTCTATTGCCCGATTGTGCGATATCCTGGCAGAGAAAAACATTCGGGTCCTGATCACAGGCGTTGATAAGGATCAGGAACGGACGCGGCAGGTTCTGCAATTGACCAGAGGCAAGCCCGCCATCTTGGTTGGCAAGACCGATTTTTTGCAGTTGGCGGTGGTCATTCAAAGATGCAAAGTCTTTGTTACGCCGGATTCCGGCCCAATGCATGCGGCAGCGGCCGTAGGGACGCCCTTTGTTGCGCTTTTCGGCCCAACGGATCCCCATCGGCACCTTCCGCCTGCCGCGAAGTATGCGGTCTTAAAAAAAGAATTGCCTTGTTCGCCGTGCTACAGCTCTCATTGTCTCATTAAGACCCATGCGTGTATGAAGGAGATCCTGCCGGAGCAAGTGGCGAGGGAAGTGGAGAGGCTGATGGGGGAAGATAAAGCAGAGAAGGGTCAAGGGTCAAGGGTCATGGGTCATGGTTAAAGTTCCTTGCTACTTGACCCCTGACCCTAATGCAAAAGACTCTCTAATGAACATTCTCTTTTTGACTACCCACCTCAACGTCGGGGGAATCACAAGTTACCTATTGACCCTGACGAAGGGCTTGATCAAACAAGGCCATGGAGTTTTTCTGGCTTCAAGCAGCGGTGAAATGCTGGAGGCTTTTCAGTCTTTGGGAGTAGAGCACCTTAAGCTCAACATTAGTACCAAATCAGAATTGGATCCGCGGATTTATCTGGCTTTGGGTCGGCTCCGCCGGTTTATTAAGCAGAAGGATATTCATGTGGTTCACACCCAGACGCGGGTGACTCAGGTCATGGGTTTTTGTCTTGGGAGGATCACCGAGATCCCATATCTTTCCACATGCCATGGCTTCTTCAAAACGCGGCTGTCCCGAAAAATCTTTCCCTGCTGGGGAGAGTGTGTCATCGCCATCAGTGAGGCGGTCCGGGATCATTTGCTGAAAGACTTTCGTGTCGATCCTAAAAGATGTGTCCTTATTAAAAATGGGATTGATTCGGATGACTTTTTAGCCATCGATGAAGACACCCGAAGAAAAAACCGGCAGCGCTTCCATTTGGAACACAATCGCGTGATTGGGATCATCGCGCGGCTTTCGGATGTCAAAGGCCATGACATTTTGATCAAGGCTATGGGAAAGGTCATCCAGCAATTTCCGGATGCCCGGCTTTTGATCGTGGGTGAGGGCCCTCGGAAAGAACCCTTGCAAAGGATGGTTAAAGAGCTTAATCTTAATGAGCATGTGCAATTTTATCCTATTGTCAACCACACGGCGGAGATGCTATCTTTATTGGACGTTTTTGTCCTGCCATCTTTTGAGGAAGGGCTGGGGTTGTCCGTGATGGAGGCCCAGGCCGCGGGTCTTTCTGTCGTGGCCTCGAAGGTAGGCGGGCTTCCTCAGTTAATTGATGACGGTCGCACGGGTCTTCTGGTGCATCCGAAAAACGCCGATCTTCTCTCCGAGGCGATTTTGTTTCTTTTGAGGAATCCTCAGAAGGCCCGTCAGATGGGCAAAGAAGCGCAGGAGTTTATTCAAAAGGAATTTTCGGCACAGAGGATGGTTAATGAGACGTTAGCACTTTATAAACAGTTTATTGGAAGAAGGTAAAATCACAAATCACCATAACCAAATCCCAAACAATTTTCAATACCAAAATTCTAATGACCCCAATCCAGATCTAGATAAGAAATTTTTGTTTTGGGTTTGGGTCATTGGAAATTTGGTATTGTTTATTGTTTGTCCAATTGTGGTTTGTGTATGCGTGCCTCGCAGCTGAGCAGGATAGCGGGTGAAAGTCCCATCGAGCTTCCTGACTC
>CAZUJQ010000092.1:0-8885 GCA_964620805.1 uncultured Planctomycetales bacterium
CAATCAATTGTAAAATTTAAACTCGTACCGTGAAAATTTTGCCAAACTCAAGAAATATAATCGATAATATGCTCGATATCCTTTTCTGAAAATGGCGTGTCTTCCAAGAGTCTTTTAGCGACATCTTCGTACTCAAAAATCAATGGCACCGAAATATTCAGTTCAAATTTTCCAGACCCGATGAGCATGAATAACCGCCAGGAAACTCCTCGCTTGGATCGTAATGCGGCAATCAATACGTTTGTATCAATCACAACCTTGGGCGGCCTCATGATGATAATGCCCCTGAAAGCATCTTGCTCATTGGGGGCCTGCCGGAATCATGGCTTGAAATTCTGCCAATGAGATACTCCTTCCCTCAAATGCCACCTGGCCATCTTCAAACAGACAGGTTCTCGCACCGCAATCCCCGTAGACAGCGTCAAAGGCATATGGTTCCCCTACGATGGAGCCTGCTTTAGACTTGAGAAGCATTGTCTTTTAAGATTCTCTTAGCATCATAACCGAAATCATCCGGCCTGCCTTATATCCATCTCTTCGGTAAGAAAAAAAACGGGAATCGCAGCACGTGCAAAACCCGCAATCAAAAATATTCCCCCGGCTCACTCCCAGCTCCAAGAGTTGGTTTCTGTTGACCAACCCCAAATCTAGATAAAATCCGTCCGCTCTTTTCTGAATCTCGTTGGGGAAGTCCTGCTGGAATTCTTCCCCCACCCGATAACAGCACGGTCGAATGGCCGGACCCAAGGCGACCTTGAGATGGGCGGGACGAGTTCCCCAAAGCTCCGTCATCTTTTGAATGGTCTCTTTCACAATGCCTTTGCGACTGCCGCGCCAGCCGGCGTGGATGAGGGCAATGCCTTTAAGTTCTGGATCAAACAAAAAGACGGGAAGACAATCGGCGGTCCGAATCGCCAAGGGAAGATGGACGACGCGAGTGATTAAACTATCGGCTTCGAGGGATGTTGGAGAATACGCGACGCCCTCTGTGATCGTAAGGACATCGCTGCCGTGCCGTTGTCTTAAGAAAACCGTCCTCGACCAGAAATCCCCTACATAGTGGGAAAGAAAGTCCTTCTGCTGAAGGGTAAAAACCGGACGGCCGTTCAAGGCGAAATCCACAGACCGGTCACTAAAAAATGCCGAGACGTGCCGCCCTTCAAAAAAATCACTCATTGAGAACATCAGGGGGGATCTCCTCTATCAGAGACAGGGGGGCTTCCACCGGCGAGGCAGGCCCGCCATGCTGCGAGGCAGGCAGTTTCTGCACGTTGTTTAATTTTCGCTCGATCATCCGCGACTTGCGGGCCGCATCCTCAATGGTGTGGCTGGCCTCCTGCAGCTTCTTGTGGGTCTTGTCCAAAAGGTCGCCGAATTTATTAAACTCGGTTTTAACCGCGCCCAACAAACTCCAGACCTCGCTGGCGCGTTTTTGGACAGCCAGAGTCTGGAATCCCATCTGGAGGCTATTCAATAAAGCCGCAACGGTCGTAGGGCCGGCAATAATGACCCGGTAATCCCGGCGCAAGACATCACAAAATCCCGGACGGCGCAAAATCTCCGCGTACAAACCTTCGGTGGGAAGAAAGAGGATCCCAAAATCCGTGGTCTGGGGAGGGGCAATATATTTGTCCCGGATATTCCTAGCTTCAAGTTTCAGACGGTTTTCTATGGCCTTGCTGGCTTCCTCAATCAAGGCGGGATTAGCCTCTTCTTGCGCCTCCTGAAGGCGTTCGTAATCCTGTGTTGGAAATTTGGCGTCAATGGGAAGATACACTGTCTCTCCATCATGCCCGGGGAGTCTTATGGCAAATTCGACCGGCTCACTGGATCCTTTTTTTGTCACCACGTTCTTTTCATACTGCTCAGGGGTGAGGATTTGTTCCAAGAGATTCCCCAGTTGAACCTCTCCCCATATCCCGCGTGTCTTGACGTTGACCAGGACCTTTTTCAGATCCCCCACGCCGGAGGCGAGGGTCTGCATCTCTCCTAATCCCTGATGCACCTTCTCCAAGCGTTCGCTGACCAGCTGAAAGGATTCGCCCAAACGCTTTTCCAGCGTAGAGTGGAGTTTTTCATCCACGATCTCCCGCATCTTCTCCAATTTCTGACTGTTTTCGCTCTGAAGGGACATCAAGCGCTCCTCTACCACCTCGCGCATCTTCTCGAGTTTTTGTTCGTTCATCTGGGTGAGATTGGAGAGCTGGCTGGAAAACGTGTCCATTTGGTTTTTATGGAGGGTGGCGATGTCCGCCATCCGGCTCAAAAGGCCGTGGCTGAACGCATTGAGATTTTGATTGAGCTCTTCTCTTAGCTGCTGAAGGTTCAACGCGGCCTCGGATCGATTCTGGGCCATCTCTTCTCTTAGAAGTTTCTCCAGGCGTTCTTGGTTTCTTCCAAGCGATTCGAAGTCATTCTTGAACTCAAAAGAATCTTTTTTAAAGCTACGCCATAAAATAATCATACCCAGCATAGCATTAAGAATCGCAAAAACAATTAACACCAATATTAAAATATTTTCCATCTCAAAATCTTCCGTCTATTGAAGATTGGCAAAGGCACTGGTTCCGCTGCGGGTGACGATAGTGCCATCGAGGGTTAAGTTGATCTGATCACCGGCCGTGCCGCCATCGAGCGTATTTCGGGTCGCCCGGATCGTGTAGGTCGTGCCGGTCACTCCCACAAAACTATAGCTGAAATGAGCGTTGGATGCCGTGCCGGGGTCTTCCAAATAAAGGTTGGTAAAGTCGCTGCAATCCACATAGGTATTTTTTTGGACATAGCAGCGCTCCATCGCTTGACGAACAGCGCTTAAAGAGGCCAAGGCCTCAGTCCCTCTGGCGTATTCCACGGTCTTAAAAAACAGGGGTAAAGCCAATCCGGCGAGAACTCCCACGATAATAATCACAATAACGACCTCCAGCAACGTGAAACCCTGCTTGTTCTTCTTTGTCCCCATGCACTCTCCCCAATGATTGCCAAGACATATCCTTCCGGCCTTTTTGTCCGGCTGCTTTAAGAGCCCGCTCCTTTAAGGATTTCTCACTTCTTGTCTTGCAGCAATTTGATAATCTTTTCTAATCGGGAGGTGATCACAACAGGGACTATGACGATCCAAAGCAAAACGAAAACCATAAGACCAAAACACCAGATGCTCGACTCTACACTGTAATACCCCTTCATGGGACACCACATAGGACCCTCCTCCTCTTTAATAGATTAAATTATAAAATCGCATCATTATATCGTTGAGAGGGTATTTTGTAAACCCCGTAAAGAGGATTTTTTAACTTCACAAAGATTCACGATTGCGAAGGGGTATAAGGGGGAAGGATGTCCTTCAAAGGGCACAGCTCACAGGCAGGCGGATTTTTACAGATTTCTTTTCCCAAACGAACCAAAAGCGCATGATATTCATTAAACATTTTGACATCGCAGGAAAGGCTTTTCATAAACGCCTTTTGAAGAGCCTCGTAATCGACATCCTGGCTAACGAGTTTATGCCGAGACAAAATCCTCCGGGTATAGGCATCCACGACAAAAACCGGCTTATCCAAGGCATAAAGAAGGATCGAATCCGCGGTCTCGGGGCCGATGCCGTTTATGGAAAGGAGTTTCTTGCGTAACGTCTCCCAGGGCTCCTGGGCCATTGAATTGAGCTTTCCGTCATATTCTTTAAAAAGGAATTCGATGAAATGCTTTAACCGTTTGGCCTTGATATTAAAATAACCGGAAGGTTTTATCAGGGAAGCGAGTTCCTTAAGAGAGGCGTTTTTCAAGGCCACCGGCGTCAGCCGGTGATGGCGTTTGAGGTTAGAGATCGCCTTTTCGACATTTGCCCAACTGGTGTTCTGGGTGAGAATGGCCCCGACCATCACCTCAAATCGGGTTTCCGCGGGCCACCAGGATTGGGGTCCGAACCTCTTTAAGAGCCGCGGGTAGATCTCGCGCAAAGCCCGTGAAAGTGTTTTAGCCATCTACGTTACCGCCGGCGGGACTTTGACCGGAGGGCTTCCCAGTACAGCTCTGATTCGCTCCAATCCCGGTCCTTCTTCTCCGTCCTTTCCTGCTGGGCTACAAACTTTTTAGGATCCAACCGGTATTTGGGTTTTTTGGAAGGCCGGCTCATCATTCACCTCCTTTTTCACTCTCTCTCGTGATCACTTGTGTCGCGCGGAAGGTACTCCCATTCGACCAGCTTTTCTTTCCGATCAAAATACACATAGACTTTTGGCGAACCAAAAGGTCTCGTGGCATAACGGTACAGCCATTTTTCCAGGGTCTGTTGATCGTCTCCGGTAACCTGGGAAACCAAGATTGGTTCTCCAAATGCTCCTAAAAATTTTCTTTGATGAGTGCCTTGTTCCAGCGAGTTATTTTCAACCGCAGCCAATAAATTATCGAAATTTTTGTCCTGCTTTTCCATGTCCAACTCTTGCTGGTCGCGCTCCAAAGACAGGGCCTTAAGGGTCAACAGTTCCTGCAGGTGAGCCAATTTTGCGCATCCGAGGCAAAAAGCGGAATAAAAAAGAAAAAGAAAGAGCCTTTGTTTTCTCATAAAAATATATTATAGGCCTCTGCCATATCTTTGTCCACGCCGCATTTTCCCCCTTGTTTTTTTCTATATTCTATGTTACTATTCACGTACCTTGGCTTGTCGATAAGAAATTTTAGCCTAAAATTTACTCAAATAAGCTCTCGTCGAGAGTCAATTTCCATTAAGATCACCTGCAATCTGGTTCTCGACGGATATGGGTACCTGAGTAGTTACTATTCTATGAAAAATAACACAGGAGGAATTTATGAGTCGGCGGTCCCGTTACGTTTCAAAATTTATTTTAGTTAGAGTTGGATGGATTTTTCTATTCGTTGTTTTGCTGATGGTCCCGCGAGGCGCTAGCGCGGTAGTTCAAAAGGACTCCCCCATATCCCCGGCACAGCCTAATTCTAAATCTCAATATGCCAAAGGTAAAATTATCGTCAAATTCAAAAGCGAAGGGAATCATGCCGTAACCGAATGTGTCCATTGTCTTCTGGCTCAAAAAAGAGCCTTTCAAACCGCCACAGCGGATCAATCCGATTCCTTGGATCGGCTCAATACAGAGGCAAAGGTCAAAAGTGCCCGTGCCCTCTTTTATCCCCGGTGCGGGTTGATCACCTCCCAGGCCCAAGAGCGCTACCGCCAGAAGATCAAAGAGGTCAAAAACAGATTCCTCCAGCGCACCCAGCGCGCTCCCCAAGATGCTATCCTGCCCGACCTTGCCAATATCTATGTCCTGGAGGTGCCCGAAGACGCCGACATTGAGGAGTTGGTGCGCCGCTACCAAGCCGACCCTCATGTGGAGTACGCCCAACCCAACTACCTGATGAAACTCCAGACAGCTCTGCCTAATGACACCTACGTCGATCCTGACCAAAATGGTACCTGGTCCATAGGCGCCTGGGGCCAGAACTACGAGGACCTCTGGGGCCTCAAGAAACTGCAGGCTAGTCAAGCTTGGGATCAGACCCAAGGTCAAGGCATCACGGTCGCGGTTATCGACACCGGATTGGATTACAATCATCCTGATATCGCCACCAACGTCTGGAAGAACCCTAACGAAATTCCAGGCAATGGGTTAGATGATGATAATAACGGCTTCATCGATGATATCAGAGGCTGGGACTTCGCCAACAACGACAACGACCCCCTCGATGGCCATGGTCATGGGACCCATGTTGCTGGCACGATTGCAGCGGTTGGAAACAACGGTCTGGGTATCATCGGGGTTGTGCCAAAGGCCAAGCTTATGGCCTTGAAAGGATTGGGGAATGACGGGTCTGGGACGGCGAATGATTTAGCCGATGCAATCGTCTATGCCGCCCAACAGGGAGCCGATGTCCTGAACAATAGCTGGGGCTGCGACGTTTGTCCAAGCAACCCGGTAGAGGAGGAGGCGGTACGGACCGCGCAAGGGCTCGGAGCGGTGGTCGTTTTCGCCGCGGGAAACTCCAGCGATGATGTCATCAACCGCAGCCCCCAAAACATGACCACCCCTAAGCCTGTTGTGGTATCCGCCACTACCCAGGAAGATCTCCCGACCTTCTTCACGAGCTTTGGGGTCTTGGTTGATGTGGCGGCCCCGGGTGGAGGCACCGACATTCCCCCACCCACCATCGATCCATTTCGCAACATCCTCTCCCTGAAGGCTAGCAGTTGTGATCCTTTGATGTGCAATCCCAGCCTGATCGTTGGCACCAACTACGTACGGCAAGCCGGTACCTCGATGGCGGCCCCTCATGTCGCGGGGGTCGCAGCGCTCGTCCTTGCCGCCCGTTCCACCTTTACCAATGAAGAGGTGCGCCAGATCCTACGGGCCTCCGCCGATGATGTGGCAAGCCCTGGCTTCGATGTCATGACCGGGGCTGGGCGTCTCAATGCCGCGAGGGCGCTTGCGGTCACCTCAGTGCTGCGCGTGAATATCACCGCTCCTGCCTCAGGCACGATGCTGGACCCACAAGCCGGCTCCGTCACCATCACCGGCACCGCGGCTGGCCCCAACTTCAAACAATATGAGCTCTTCTATGGCAAGGGATCCGCACCGACTGAGTGGGTCTCAATTGGGCAGCCATCCTTCACGCCAGTCGAAGGTGGCGTCTTGGGGGTCTGGCCGATTGCCGGCTTGACGGTGGGCAGCTATACCCTTCGGCTTGTCGCGACTACGCTTGATAGTTTACAGTTCCAAGCCTTCGTCCCGGTCGTTGTTGAACTCCCTGTCCAACGGATCACAACCGATCCCGCAACCAAGTGGAATGTGAAAATCTCTGGGGATCGGATCGTCTGGCGTGACCATCGTCACGGTGAGAATGCCGATATCTATCTCTACGACCTGGCGACCAACAAGGAGCGACGGATCACCACCGATCCAGCCGATCAGCGCCTCCCCGCGATTGCCGGGAACCGGATCGTGTGGTTTGATAACCGCAATGCGACCGGACCATTCCAGTGGGACATCTACGGGTGTGTTTACGACCCCGGCTCTGGAACATGTCCAGAAAGGCGGATCACGACCCAGACAATCAGTAGGGGTCCCGCTGCCATCTCTGGAAGCTGGGTCGTCTGGGCGGATGTGTGCCGTGATGGTCGCTATGGCATCTGCCTCTACGACTTCACGACCAATACCGAGAGGCGGATCACGACCGATGCCGCAGGCCCAAGAATCCCAGACATCTCGGGCAATCGGATCGTCTGGCTGGACTTTCGTGACAAATTATTTGGGGAAAAAATTTTCTTCTGTACCTATGATCCGTTGACGACTGCCTGCCCAGAACAGAGCATCACGGAAAGCCTGGCGACTCAATTGAAATCTAATCTGCACATCGCGGGCAATCGGATCGTCTGGCAAGCCATTCCTCTTCCTCAGGACAACAATAACTTCAACATCTACCTCTATGACATTTCCACCAACACCGAGCAGCAGATCACAACTGGTGGTCCAGCCTTCCATGGTGATCCAGCCATCTCGGGGGACCGTATCGTCTGGGACGACTTTCGCAACGGCAACGCCGACATCTACCTCTATGACTTGGCGACGAACACCGAACGACAGATCACGGCCCATCCGACCCATCAGAATATCCCAGCCATCTCTGGGAACCAGATCGTTTGGGTAGACTTTCGCAACGGCAACGCGGATATCTACCTGGCTAAGTTATCTATGGACATTCCCAAGAATGCCTTCCGCGGTGAATACTTCGACAACCATGACTTCACGAACCTCATGGTGAGCCGCAACACTGGTGCCGCGATCGACTTCGATTGGGGGACTGGCTCCCCGGATCCCGCCATTGCGCCTGATACATTCAGCGTGCGCTGGGAAGGGGACTGGGACTTTCCGATCACCGCAACCTATCGATTGACTGCCACAACCGACGATGGGATGCGTATCTGGATCGACGGGGCCCTGATCCTGGACAAGTGGTTTGATCAGGCACCGACGACCTATATCGTTAATCAGCCAGTCACTGCGGGAGTGCACCGGGTCAAAGTCGAGTACTACGAGTACCAAGGGGGGGCGGTGGCGAAACTATTTGGGGAGTTGGCGCCCCCGAACAACGCCCCGGTTCTAGCCCCTATTAACAACAAAACCGTTCAGGAAGGCCAACCTCTTAGCTTCACCATCACCGCCTCAGATCCGGATGGGGATGCCTTGAGCTATTCGGCCAGTCCACTGCCCACTGGCGCTTCGTTCAATACCTCTACGAGGACCTTTAGCTGGACGCCAGGCTTTGACCAGGCGGGGAACTACCCGGTCACCTTCACGGTGAGTGATGGCAGCCTGTCGGATTCCAAGTCCATCACAATTAGTGTCCAGGATGTCCCGCAGCCGGATCTGGTCATCACGGCGGTCAGTGGTCCTTCCAGCGCCCAGCGGAGGCAGTACCTCGCCATCACCACGACCGTGGCGAACCAAGGGGCCGTCACGGCCGTGACGGACTCGTACCGAGGGATCTCAGTGGGGTTGTACCTCTCGAAAGATGCAACGATCACGACCGCTGACACCAAGCTGGGCAGCCGCACCGTCACCAGCCTAGCTCCTGGGGCCAGTAGCACTGCCTCCGTAAATGTGAAAATCCCCTCAAGGACAGTGGAGGGAACCTACTACCTCGGCGCGATTGCCGACTCTACGAATCAAGTCAAAGAGTCTAACGAAACCAACAACGCCAAGACAGGCAACGCGATCACGATCTACTAATACGAACGTCTTAAATCATGTGTCATTGCGAGCGTAGCGAAGCAATCTTTTAAGAGATTGCTTCGTCGCAAAAAGCGCTCCTCGCAATGACAAAGATACTTGAGTTTGGCAAAATTTTCACGGTACGAGTTTAAATTTTACAATTGATTG
>CAZUJQ010000093.1:0-8826 GCA_964620805.1 uncultured Planctomycetales bacterium
TGCTTTTATTTTTCTTTATCTTCAACATAAAGCAGAAGAAGCTCTATTGCAAGAAGAACAGCGGACTCAGGATTTGTTGATGCAGGCATCCTATGGCATGAACACTATTTACAAGCTTCAGAAACTTCTGGATCTTATCGTCACCATTGTTGTTAAAACCCTAAAGGTTAATGGGGGGAGGATTTTTTTGTTAAATCGTGAGGCTGATAAATTCGAGTTAAAAGCGCCGGAAGAGAATAATGGGACGGTCTTCAGCCACGATGACCCTCTGGTAGATCATCTGCGACAAAAACAGTACCCAATTATTTACGACGAAGTAAAAGTGCTTTCCGAGATGAACGGTGAAAAGAATCTCAAGGACGTAGAAGCTCAGATGCGCGGACTCCCGGCACATTTGATTGTGCCGATTACTTTAAATAATAGCTTATTGGGGTTCCTTGTCCTTGGTGAACGGCAGTCGAAGGATATGTATTCGAAGGGACTGCTCAATGCTTTATCGGTTTTAGGTCATCAGGCCGCGATTGCGATAGACCGGTGTATTTACCTTGAAGCTGAAACGAAACGTTTGGAAGAGGAAGGCCTGAAAGAGCGAATTCTTTCTCTTGATCATATGGCCAGTTCGATGGCGCATGAAATCGATAATCCCATGCACAGTGTGAACGTTACCGCCGGATTTATCCGGGATTTACTGAAAGATGCGCGGGTGAGGTATTTGCCGGCAGAGGTGTTAAACGAATTTCACGCTGCCTTGGACAGAATAAAAGTATCCGGTGAACGGGTTTCGGGAATAGTTAAGGCGATCCTGGATTACTCGAAGATGGGACAGGGAAAAGGGGAGTTTAAGCCGGTAAACATCAAAGAGGCTGTGGAGGGATTTTCATATCTGATCGGAGGAGAGATTAAAAAAGAAATGGTACGGCTGGATATCCAGGCTGAGGACAACCTGCCTCCGATTCTGGGCGACCGGATTCAGTTGGAGGAGATTTTTGTGAATTTTGTCAGGAATGCCATACATGCCGTCAAACACAAACCCAAGGAAGAGAGACGTGTTATTCTGAAGATTTTCAAGAAAGATTACAAAACCATCCATATCGAATGTATTGATGACGGATACGGCATTGAGAAGAATCTTTTAAAGGACATATTTTTGGCCAATGTGACGACGAAGGGATCAAGCGAAGGGACGGGGCTGGGACTGCACCGGGTGCGGAAGATCGTGGATGCGTTCGGTGGCAGGGTCTGGGCGGAGTCCGAGGGAAAAGATAAAGGGGCGACGCTAATCGTTGAACTGCCGAGCTACGACGGAGATAAGATTGCCGGGATGGATATCCTGAATTCCGATAAAGAAAAGAAAGAAGATAAGAAAGGGAAAAAGAAAGACAACGAGAAAAATGAGAAGGACCGTAAAGATGAAGGATAAATCAGGGATTAGAATCTTGGTAGTCGATGACGAGAGGGATATTACATACTATTCGGCTAAGATTCTTCGTTTGAGTGGTTTTACCGTATTTGAGGCCTTGGACGGATCCTCAGCCCTGGAAATCTTCCATAAAGAACATCCTCACATCTGTCTCATAGAGCCAAGATTTATGGAGGTCAGATTTACCGAGAAAGAACCCGGAAAATATTGGTGGATTGATGGGATGGATGTCATAAAAGAGATAAGAGAAACTGACCGGGATATAGTGTGCATAGCGATCACACGGATGAAGAACGCCGAGACCAGACTTCAGGCCGTGGGCTTAGGGGTAAACCTATATCTTTTAAAACCAACGGGAATCTGGCAGGAGAAAGTTAATGCAGCCGCCGAGATGATCTTGGCTGGTAATGATAAAGAATAAAATATCAACTGCTAAGGAAGGAGCAGAAATGGAAAAATCAAAAGTCAAAATACTGGTTGTTGACGACGAGGAAGATATATCCCATTACACCGCAAAAATATTGCAGCTCGATGGTTTTCAGGCCTTTGAAAGTGTTGATGGAACGCAGGCCTGGGAGATTTTTCAGAAGGAACGGCCCCATATTTGTCTGATCGATGTTCATCTGGGATACTCCAAAATAGACGGTATGGAGCTTCTGGAGAAGATCAAGGCAGCGGACAAAAAGGTCGAATGCATCATGATCACACGAATTACAGATCAGGAAACGATAGACAAGGCAAAAGAACTGGGAGTGGGACATTACCTTCTGAAACCATTGGCCAATGAAGTCTGGGTCGAGAAGGTTCATTCCATTGCCGACGCTTTGCCGGAAGGGGGCGTGAATGGCTAAGCCTCTTTCCAATGAGCAGCAATTATATAATAGAATCAGGACTGAAAAGATTACGGTTCCTCTGTTGATATGGGATTTGATGTATCACTACGTCGGTGACGATATTTCGGCGATCACGCAGATTGTCCTGACTTTCTGGCGGGTTAATGAATCTATTCCGGTTGAGGATGCCCAAAAAATAAAGGGACATACAGTCAGGATTAATGAGACGGTGAATAAGATTCTCCATCCCGAAAAGATCAAAAATGAGGCTGAGCAATTGCCGGAATTGCGAAATAACAATATGAAGCTGAATCCGGTTATCAATGAACTCTTTTTTCATTACATTGGCAACGATGTTTACGGTATAAATCTTATTGTTGGTTTTCACCTCGACCCTATGGATACTCATCCAATTCCTGTCGAAGACGCACAAAAAATTCTCGATAAAACCGTGACTATGAAGCAGTTCATGGATCGGTTGAGAGAGGCAACACAACAGGAAGTGACAATCACAGGGGAGAAATCTTCATGATAAAAATATTAATCGTTGATGACGAACAGGGCGTATGCGATTCGATAAAAAAGCCCTTTTCCTATATTGGGTTCACCGTATTCACGGCCACGACCGCCAAAAAAGCGGAGAGTATCCTTAAGAAGAATAAACCCAAGTTTATTTTTCTGGATATTCTTATGCCTGACGTGGATGGGATTGAACTTCTGAAAAAATTAAAGGAAATCGATCCCGGTGTCATTGTCGTCATGGTGACAGCCAAGGGAGATGAGGAAACCCGCCAGAAGTCATTGTCCGCTGGAGCCGATGAGTTCATGACAAAACCGTTCAGCTTCGACGATCTGCGCAGCGTCGCTATAGAGAAAATCGGAACGCTTCTCGGTAAAAGCGGACACGCTCAGAAACCGCATATTCTTATCGTCGATGACGAAGACCGGGCCCGCGATAATCTGAGAAATTTTATTTCACCGAGATATGACTGCGATATCAGCGAAGCGAACGACGGCGAAACGGCCATCGAAAAGGTCAAGGAAAAGAAACCCGACGTTATTCTGCTGGACGTGAGAATGCCGGGTGTAAGCGGGATCGATGTGATTCAGGAAATTAAACTTATGAATCCCGACGCCCGTGTCATAGTCATCAGTGCCTGGAAAAGTCCTGATGTGGCGAATAAAGCGATGGAGATGGGGGCTTTTGACTACATTGACAAGCCTATCGATATGAAACTATTTCAGGAGAGATTCGAATCCGCGCTGGTCAGTATCGGAAAGCTCATGAAGAAGCGTTAAAATCGCCCCGGATTTTCAACCGCAATGAATTTGCATTTCGCCTTCGCTGTATTTTTGAAATAATGCGGTTTTGTGCTGTCAAAGGAAACCGTATCCCCGCCTTTTAACGTCATTTCCTGATTGTCAATAACGCATACAAGTTGTCCGCTTACCACGTAGACCAATTTTTCATATTTCCCCTTCCCCTTGGGAGCGCGGTCAAGCGAAGTAGTCCCTTCGGGTAAAAGCAGGAATTCCTGGGTCAGGAAACTCTGGTTTGGGTTATTGATGATCGTTGATGTTGCATTCTCATTAAATGAATATCCCCCGGTACGTTCCTTTTTCCTTATTATTAAGCATTCATCCAGGTCAGTACCCTTAAAAAGATCCTTCAGTGAGATCCCCAAAATAAAGCAAAGCGTGACCAGCGATGAAAATTTATGAGGCTGGCCAGCCTCGATCCGGTTGATCGTGCTGATCGAAATGGCCTTCTGCGGTCCAAGAATGGCAGCCCCTCGTTCATAAACCTCTTTTATGGTGAGATTCATGTCGTTACGGATTTTTTTGATTTTCTCATAATGTTTCATAAGCCGTGATCTCCATTATTCTTATACCCGAAATGTGTGGTCATGTCAATCAAAATAAGAAATAATTTTGACTATTCTGACATAATTATTATTCTATTGATTGGATTTAATTGCATAAGTTATTGTATTTAATATATTTACAATATATTACATAATATATCAAAGTAAATCAAAATAACTTGTATTTTGACATACTGTATGGTATCTTTGCAATACGGAGGTGAAAGGCCATGCTCGAAGTGCTATCAAAATTCAGCAGTTTATTTAAGGCTTCATGTCTTCCGATTTTTCTGATGACATTCAGTCCGGTAAGTCAATTCGCAATAAAGGAAGCGTCCTACCATGCCGAAGATGAAGTTCCGGGCGATAACTTTCCCTATGCAGTCATGTCGCAGAGTTATTAATATCTGTGGCCACGGGAGGGGACAGCAGTTACCTGAAAAGGTGGACAAATCGCCCAACTGCTACTCCGCTTCGGCGGGGTAAAGCGAGAGACCGCCTCTGCTGTTCCCTTATATCTGAAGAAGGAGGGTACCCAAAATGAAAGCGATACTGGTGATCAATGACAACAATGTTCAGAATCTGAGGATCATGGTTGATCTGGCCGAGGAAGATTTAAAAGAGCAGGTTATTTCTCTTTTGGAGCAGGACAGAGGGCGAGAAGCCTTCGATATTCTTAAATCCAGAGCGGAGGTCGTGGCTTATCTTCCTGCGGGACGCAAGCCGCCTGCCAGGGCCGAGGTCACGCTATTTGAGGACATGCTGTAAGCATTTGGAAATTATGTAAGGTAAATCGTTTTAGATGCTTGCGCGATGTGTTATACTGTTGTGTATTATGCCGAAGAAAAGTCCAAGAATTCTGGTTGTTGATGACGAACCCGATATTACGGCTACTGTCCAGTCGTATTTTGGGAGGAGAGGTTTTCTTGTCAATACGGCAGCCAGCGGGAAAGATGCGCTGGAAATTATTAAAAGCTCAAAACCCGACCTGGTTTTTCTTGATCTGACACTGCCGGAAATGACCGGCAAGGAAGTGCTGCAGAAGCTGCGAGAATTCGATCAAAAAACAAAAGTCATTATCATTACGGGACACACGCTGGAATCGGAACGGGAGGATCAGGAATTCCGGTCGCTGGGAATCGTCGCCTATTTAAACAAGCCGCTTATATTAGAGGAATTGGCAAGGATAGCCGAATCCGTTCTGGGCAACAAATTCTCGACTAAAGAGGCGGAAAGATACAAATTTGTCAGACGGGCGGAGCCGCTGTCGGTTTCCGAGATAGCCCACCGGCTGAAAAATCTTCTGGGCAATATGCGGAACAGTTGCGAGGTTTTTCTTTTAAATAAAAAAGACGGTATTTATAATGATAAATCCAGCGAAGAACTGGAAAAGATGTCTGAAGAAATTATCCGGGACGTGATAAAAACAGTCGCTCATGCAATGGAGGTTTTTGACAAAGAAAAAAAATAGTGTTTCGTTGTCTATGACAATCTGACGATACGATTCCCTTTTCCATAAAAAAATAATCAACTGCTAAGATGGAATAAGGGGCTGCGTATGTTTCCGTTTTTTCGGGGACAATGGCGGTCTCTTGCTTTTACTTAGCAGTTGGGCGAGTGACTTAAAAATGCTGTTGTCCCTCTTTATTTTTTCAGGACGAAATAACTGCGAGGACGATAAATGGATGTGCGGGAACAAAGAAATTCATACGAGGATTCGTTTGAAAAAGATTATCAGGAAATTCTTCTGAAACTGAAAAGCGCAACCGAAGATTCGGCAACCATCAGACGCGCGGTCGAGCAGAATTTAAGTGAGGATGAACTGACCAAACTCATGACGCTTATGCGTGAGCGAATGCCAAGAGTGATGGATAACCTCGGTCAGATATATCAGTTCTTAACCAAATACGGATACAATGACAATGTGGGAAGAATTCAGGAAGATTTTCAGCCGGAGAAAGAAAAGCCGGAGCAAGAATAACGGGTGTGTTTTAATTGTAGAGGAAAATTTATCAGACAGACAGTTTCTCTGCCGGACGCTGGCGCGGGACGAATATCGTCCGCTGACCGCGGAAACAGCGACCGTCGCTGAAATGGCCGAAAAGACCATGCCCTGTCTGATTATCCTTAGCGCCGTCGTATCGGGCGAGAAGACCACGTCTTTGTGTGAACGGCTCAAGGCTTCTCGTACGACCAGACACATCCCGATTTTAATCATCGCTGGGAAAAGCGACGATTCCAATATCATCGATTATTATTCGCATCATGCCGACCAGTATCTTATGAAGCCCATCTCCGGGAAAGAATTAATCGGCCAGGTCAGGGCACTGATCGATGATTCAGGGAGGTGAAAAGAATTGCACGACGTTGAATCGGATATCCGCAGACTGGTTGCCGAGATTTTAGAGGTCGAGCCGGAGGAAATAGACCCGGAAGCCCATTTTGTCAAAGACCTCGGCATGGATTCCATGATGGCACTGGAAATACTTGCCGGTATCGAGAAAATGTACCGTATTGTGATTCCCGAAGAAATGCTGCCAAAGTTTACAAGTATCAAGGAAACTGTTAGAATCGTTAAGACTATTCTGGAAAAGAAATAACTTATGCCCGAGATTCCCGATATAGACAAGATTATCGAACTGGCGGCGAAAGATTTGCAAAAGGCCGTTGATTTACTGCACAAGTTAAAACGCCCGCACAGTCCATAAAAATCCATAAAAATTCATTTCTCTTTTCCCTGATTGTGATATAATTCCAACTTAAAGCCTTTCAGCCACTTATGACTTTTTTCTATGGGGGAGTGCGAAAAATGTCAGTTGAATATTGCACTATTTTTATCAAAAATGATTGGTAAATAATGACAAAATCAGATGACAAGGGGGACCCTCAAAATCCTGCCAATGAAGAACGCTACAAAGCCATTGTCGAAGATCAGACGGAATTAATCTGCCGCTTCCTGCCTGATGGAACGCTCACCTTTGTTAACCATCCCTACTGCCGGTATTTTCACAAGAAAGAAAAAGATCTCATTGGAGTAAATTTTAAAATATTTCTTCCCAAAGAATCCCAGCGGCTTATTGAGTTACATCTCTCATCATTTACGCCAGATAATTCCGTGCAAAACGTTGAGCATAAAGTCATTTCTCCAAGTGGAGAGATCTGCTGGCACGAATGGACTAATAGAGCCTTTTTCGATAAAGATGGAAAGCTGACCGATTTTCAATCCGTTGGAAGGGATATCACCAAACGGAAACTGATCGAGGAAAATTTACAGAAATCGCTCAGAGAAATTGAAAACATCAAATTCGCCCTCGATCAGCACTGTATTGTCACCATCATGGATCAAAAAGGGAAGATCACTTATATTAACGATAAATTTTGCGAGGTCTCAAAATATTCCGAAAAGGAGTTACTCAGGCAGGATCAAAAAATAATAGATTTTGAATATCATTCAAAGGATTTTCTTAAGGATTTATGGCGCATAATAGTCAAAGGGAAGGTCTGGAAAGGCGAAATCCGGCATAAGGCCAAGGACAGTATGTATTATTGAGCGGAAACGACCGTCGTGCCCTTTCTCGACGACGAAAAGAAACCCTGTAAATATATTACGATCCAGACGGATATCACGGAGAGAAAAGAAGCTGAACTTAAACTGATGGAAAGCGAACGCTGCTACCGTCAGTTAACGGAATTGGCCTCTTACGGCATTTTAGTCCACGACGGAGATAAAATCATTTTTATGAATAACGCCGGACTCAAGCTGGTCGGGGCTTTTTCGCTGAAGGAGATTGCAGGAAAGCCGATTTTCGATTTCATTCATGAACGGGACAGAGAACTGGTGCAGAAAAGAGTCAAGGCTGTGCTGTCCGACGGCGTGAATACTTCGATAGAAGAAATAAAAATTAAAAAAATTGGAGAGGGCATGGTTGACGTTGAAGCCGTCGCCGGCCCCATTTCGTTTAACGGCAGAAACTGCGTACAGGTTTTAATCCATGACATCACCCTTTTAAAGGAAGCGAATCAGAGATTACACATGAAAAACATCGCCCTGTATGAACTTGTCGAGCAGATTGAAGTGGCCAAAAACATGGTCAAAGAAAATGTGACGATTAACGTGGAAAAGACATTAATGCCTATCATAAACAAAGCGGCCTCAGATGGGTTGTCGAGGAAAAATGTGAATCTGCTCAAATATTATCTTGAGGAAATGACATCTGCCTATGGCCGGAACATAACGGCGAAACGCTTTAAGCTCACGCCGCGGGAGGTAGAAATTTGCAATCTTGTGAAGCAGGGCCAAAGCAATAAGGAGATCGCCGAACTTCTGCATCTTTCGGCAATCACCGTCGAGAAGCATCGGAACAATATCCGCAAGAAATTTGGAATTGCCAAAAGGAATGTCAGCCTGAATGATTTTCTTGAAAGGCTATAAAAAGATGGCATTTGGGAAAATAAATTGTTAAAATAAAAAAAATAAAAGAGGATAATCTTATGGATCCAGAACACGCCCAAGATCTTGAAGAATTAGAAAAGAAGGGTTTGGTAAAAGTCAATTTCCAGGGGACTGGCACCGCTGGTGTTGATCTTATCGTGCACAAAAATATCACTAATAAAATTTCTTACGACTTTGTTGTTAAAAACTATATGATCTCGGAATTCGTTAACCGCAGTGACGATAAACCAAGCAAATGTCAGTTATACCGGGAAA